>JAVBPA010000010.1:0-6853 GCA_031549925.1 Eubacteriales bacterium | reverse complement strand
GAAAAAAGCCCTGCAAAAAATGTGGAAATACCTCTTGATTTTATTTAAAATATTTGATATAATATTTGTATTATATTTTTATAGTTGGTAATATTTTTTATTTGGCTGTATTATCAATTATTCATTAACCGATTGTAACGGTACAGGCTGGGATAACATATAATATTGTAATAGCTTATTTTTGATTTTTTAATCTGTTATAATTGATGATACAGTTCAACCGAATTAAAATTGCAGACAGGAGCATAAAAAAATGACATTGCGTAATATTACTATCCAAAATAATGTAGGTCTACATGCCAGACCGGCGACTTTTTTTATTCAGAAAGCAAATTCCTATAAATGCTCGATTTGGGTTGAGAAGGAAGACAGGCGCGTTAACGCCAAAAGCTTGCTCGGAGTGCTTTCTCTCGGCATTATAAAAGGTATGACTATAACTCTTATCGCTGACGGCTCGGATGAAAACGACGCCCTCGACGGTCTCTGCGCTCTTATAGACGGCGGTTTCAGCGAATAAACAAAAGATTTTTTCGCCGCCGATATAATTTTTAGCCGATGTTATACTTTTGTCGCCGCCGATATTATACTTTTGTTAACGCTGTTATTATACTTTTGTTAACGACGCTATACTTTTTTTGATGCGCGCCTGCTTTTTTACACGAAACGGATGATGTGTTTTTCTTTTTTATGATTATAATTTTATAAATCTTCGGGCGGATATATATGCAGGGTTTTTTATTTCTAACCCTGCCTTTGTTCCGCCCCTTTTAAATACACGGAAAGAATAGTATTACTGGGACAAATCACAGCGAACGCTTCTCCGGGGTAAAGCAGCAGGATTATTTCATTTCAAATATCAACGGAAAGAATAGTATTACTAGGATAAATTACAAAAACCTCTTCTCATAAAATAAAAGCAGCCGGATTATTTCATTTCAGATATCATACGGGGAATTATGTATGACAAAAGAAGAATTGTTCAAAAAAGCTTCGGGACTGCCCTTTGTTCCCGGGGTTTATATTATCCGCGGACGGAGCGGAGCCGTTATATATGTCGGCAAATCTAAAGTGCTGCGTCAGCGTGTATCGCAGTATTTCGCGCCGTCAGGCAAGCATGATATAAAAACACAGTCTATGGCTGATGCCGCCGCCGATTTTGAATATATGATAACCGATACGGAAATGGAAGCTCTGGCGCTTGAAAACCGGCTTATCAAGCTGCACAAGCCAAAGTTCAACATTAAACTGAAGGACGGAAAGAGCTATCCGTATATCAAGGTTACGATGAACGAGGAATATCCGCGCCTGCTTGCGGTCAGAGCGAGAGAAAACGACCGCGCGCGCTATTACGGTCCCTATACCTCAATCAGCGCGGTTTATAATGTAATCAAAACGGCTCAGCGTACTTTTAAAATATCCGGCTGCGCGAAGCAGTTCCCGCGTGATATCGGAAAGGAACGCCCCTGCCTATATCATCGGCTTGGTCAATGTATCGCACCCTGCTCCGGCAATATAACAAGCGAACAGTACCGCGAGCAATTCAAGTATGTCAACGCTTTTCTGCGCGGTTCATACGGAGATATCAAAAAATCACTCGAAGGGGAAATGGAATACGCTGCTGAAAATTTAATGTTTGAAGCAGCCGCGCTTTGCCGGGATAAAATAAGATCGCTTGATGTTTTGCAGTCGAAACAAAATATTCTCGGAGGACCGGAGGATGATATCGATGTTTTCTCCCTGTATACCGATGAAAGATGCTCCTGCCTTGCGGTTTTTTATGTCCGGATGGGTTTTGCCGTGGACAGCGAGCATTTTATCTTCCCCGCCGAACAGATTGCGGACGGAGAAACGCTTTCTTCGTTTATAGGCGAGCTTTACAATAAACGCGGATATATACCCGATGAAATATTGTTCGGATTCCCGCTTGACGACGACAGCTTCGATATGCTCCACGATTATCTGCGCGGTCTCGGAGGGCGTCCCGCAATGAAAATTCCCGAACGCGGAGATAAAAAGGCACTTTGCGGTATCGTTTGGGAAAACGCGAAGAATCAGGCTGAGAGATATTTAGCTGAAACCGAGAGAGACAACAAAATGCTGTACAGACTTGCTCAGCTTCTTTCACTTGAAGTTGTTCCCCAGAGGATAGAAGCATACGATGTATCAAATATGGGAGACGACAGCATAGTTTGCGGAATGATTGTAGCCTGCGACGGAAAGCTAAAGAAAAACGAATACCGGCTGTTCAATATAAGCGCGGAAAAAACGCAGGATGACTATGCCGCAATGAGTGAGGCTATAGAGAGGCGTATGGGTCACGAGAACTGGAAAAAGCCCGATTTAATACTGCTCGACGGAGGCAAGGGTCATGTTTCGACGATACGCGCCCTGCTTTGCCGGATGAATATAAATATTCCGGTTTACGGAATGGTTAAGGACGAATACCACAAAACAAGAGGTCTGACAAGTGATGCGGAGGATATCAGCATAGCCCGGGAGCAGTCGGTTTTCAATTTCGTTTACAAATTGCAGGAGGAAGTACACCGCTATTCGGTAACCTGTATGTCCGACGCGAGAAGCCGCGCCCTCAAAAAATCATCGCTTGAGGAAATAAAAGGAATAGGCCCCGCAAAAGCCCGCGCCCTGCTCTCCCATTTTAAAAACATTGCGGCTATAGCGGCAGCGGACGCGGACAAGCTGCTTGAAATAAATATGCTGTCAAAATCGGACGCCGGGAATATTATCGAATATTTCGCTAAAAATAAACTTGACGAAAACAAAAAGGTAAATAAAAAACCGAAACCGAGAAAACAATTAAAAAAAATGAAGCCGGAGGACGTTAAATAAATGCGTATTATAACAGGAACAGCCAGAGGAACTCATCTTGAAACATTGCCGGGGCTTACAACGCGTCCGACTTCCGAAAGAGTAAAGGAAGCTTTGTTTTCGATGATTCAATTTGACATCGAGGGCAGAGAGGTTCTCGACCTCTTCGCGGGTTCGGGTCAACTCGGATTGGAGGCGCTTTCCAGAGGCGCTGTCCGCGCAACTTTTACCGATTCTTCCTCTGAAGCGGTAACGATAATCAAGAGAAACGCGCAAAAAACACATCTGTACGAAAAATGCCGTATTTCCTGCACCGACTGGCGCAACGCCGTTAAAAGCTTTACCGGAAAGGAAAAGTTCGGGATTATATTCATTGATCCTCCCTACGGTAAAGCCGGAGACTACGGTAAAGCCGGAGAAACGCCCTCAGGAAAAACCGGGGAAAAAGACACCGTCGATGTTGGAGAAGTTTTGGAAAAAATTGAGGGTGCGGGTATAGCGGCGGAACATGCCATGATTATCATCGAATCGCGGTCTAAAAGTCCGATAACAGCACAATCTTTCAAGCTGCTGCGCCATACGAGATACGGAAGCACTTTCATAACTCTGCTGACAAATGATACGGAATCTGATATTTGAATTCTATAGTCTGATATTTTATTTATAAAATCTGATATTTAACTGCTATAGTCTGATATTTGAATTTTATAGTCTGATACCTGATACTTGATAATTGATACTTGATACTTGATTTTCGGCACTTACTAAATTATTTTCAAAGGAATATTCCGAAATGAAAAAATTATTTTCCATATCTGCGCTGATTTTGGTTTTTGCGATATTAGCGGCTTCGTGCTCCGGGGGCGGACTTGTCAGGATAGTCTACGAAAACGGCTTATACGTCGATAAAACGAACAATATCAAATACCGTGATGCTTCCGTGAGTTACGAACCCGCCGAAATCGGGGATGAATACGGTAAATTCGAGGACGACTTAATTCTGCATAAAATCAACGGAGCTGATCCGAAGGAATGGATTACAGAAGCCTTTGAGGGTATCGGCGCGGTTTATTACTCCGAAGCCGTAACGCTTCCGACGCTTGAAAATTTCGGCGCCACTAAAATTTATATCTGCATATCCGGTTTAAAAACAATCGGCATAGGTACAATTGAAGAAACCGATATTGTAAACGAATTGATTCAGACAATTCAAACAGGTGAACAGCGCGAAACAAACGACGCGGCGGATTCCTATTATCTGAAATTTGTATCCGAAACCTATCCTTTTTTATATTACAATGTCATGTACATAAAAACCGTTACCGGCGAACGTCTGCTCTATGACCGCGGAACAAAACGCTGTGTCGCGGTAGGCGATATAATAGAAAAATATCTTCCCGACACTCCCGAAGATTCTAATGTATAAACTATGATTAATTTATTGAAAGAATTATTACCTCAAAGCGCCGCAAAAGCCGAAAAAACGGAGGATGAAATCCTCATGGAATCCGGCGAAATAATCGAGAGTATTTTGCTGAAAAAGCGCATATGCTTCGTTTGCACCGGAAACACATGCCGCAGTCCGATGGCAGCCGCGGCAGTAAATCATCTTTGGGGAGACCGTTTTATAGCCACTTCCGCCGGATTGCTTGCGGGACGCGCACCCATTGCCCCGCTTGCGAAAAAAGCTCTCGAATATTACGAAATCGAACCTGTGAGAGGTGAGCTTGATTACCGCCGCCACAATTCCCGTTCGCTTAATGAATCAATCATAAAAGAAAATAATATGATATACGGATTGACTGCGGAACATTCGCTGAGAATTATAGCCGCTTATCCCCTGTATGCCGAAAAGATTTTTGAGATGCCGCGCGATATAAACGACCCCTGGGGCGGTTTTTTGGATGATTATATAAAAGCTCTCGGGGAAATACTATCCTGTCTGCGTGAAATTATAGAAGGCTTTTCAAATGGAATTTAAAATACTGAATTTTGAAAAGCATATGTTAAACGAAGTTTTACAAATAGAGAGAGATTGTTTTTCCTCACCCTGGTCAAAGGAGCAATTCATGTCGCTTGAGGGGGATGAGAGAACGGTTTTTATAGTCGCTTCGGTAAACAAAAGAATAGCGGGTTTTGCTATGCTGTATCTGGTTTCCGAATCCGCAAGCGCTGATCTTTTGAATATAGCGGTCGATATAAACCACCGGAACAAGGGGATAGCTAAAGCAATGCTTGAGTATTGTTTTGAGATTTGCAAATCACGTTCCTTAACCGAAATTTATCTGGAAGTGCGCGAGAGCAACCAAAACGCAATGAAGCTTTACAAAGGGAAAGGCTTTATTCCGATAGCGCTGCGAAAAAACTATTATCACAATCCAACGGAAAACGCCGTTGTCATGAAACGGTGCGAAACAAATCTTCCCGAAGCTTCCCTCTCCTCTGCCGAGTAAAATTAAATCTTTTCATATCCGGATCAACATTTCAATTTATCCGGCAATCACCTTAACAAAAGTATAAATTATGTTTGCAATGTTGCCCCTTACTTACCTCAAATAAAAACGGGATAAAAAGAAAGTTATGATAATTTTAGCACTGGAATCATCGTGCGATGAAACGGCGGCGGCTGTTGTCAGCATGAACTCTGATGATGTTTGCAACAGTTCTGTTGTTTACAACAGTTCTGTTGTTGACAGTAGTTCCGATATCGGAAGTTCGCGTGTGATTTCAAACAAAATAGCGTCGCAGACGAGCATCCACGCCGCATGGGGCGGAGTTGTCCCCGAGCTTGCGAGCCGCGCGCACTGCGAAATTATATCCTCCCTGACATACGAAGCGCTGGCGGAAGCAAAAGAAAAAGCGGGTATCACCATTTCGGATATCGACGGAATCGGCGTAACCAACAGACCCGGACTTATAGGCGCTTTGCTTGTGGGAGTTTCGTTTGCGAAAGCGCTTGCCTATACTCACTCGAAGCCGCTTTGCGCGGTTAATCATATAAAAGGTCATATTGCCGCGGCTTATTTGGGAAAGGATGCGCCGAAGCCGCCTTTTTTAGCGGTCGCCGTATCAGGAGGACACACTTCTGTTTACGATGTGCGTTCCTATCTGGATTTTGTCTGTATCGGATCAACCCGTGACGACGCGGCAGGCGAGGCGATCGACAAAATAGGCAGGGCAATGGGTTTGCCTTATCCGGGAGGAGCAGCTATGGACAAGCTGGCAGATAAGGGCAACAAAAACGCGTATAAGCTTCCCAACCCCGCTATTTTATTTGATTCGGCGGGAAATAAAGTGTTTGATTTTTCATTCAGCGGATTGAAAACACATATAATTAATTTAATGCACCGCTCAAACCAAAGAGGGGAAGAACTCGATAAATCCGATATAGCGGCTTCTCTTTGCTTTACAATAGCCGATTCAATAACCGCGGTGATAGCCTCCGCTCAAAGGATGCTTGGCTACCGTGATATAGTAGTTGCGGGAGGAGTTGCCGCAAATTCTCAGTTAAGAGCCGTCATAAGCGCTTATGCGGATGCTGAAAATCTCCGTTTGCATATCCCTCCGATACCTCTTTGCGGAGACAATGCGGCAATGATAGCGGCTCAGGCTTATCACGAGCTGCGCCTTTCCCCTCCGGCTTCTCCGAACCTCAACGCTTACCCGATGTCAAATTCTTAATCCTTATTCAGGCTATAGTATACCATAAAGTATGATTGTATTTATCGCGGTTGTGTTCTTCGGCTAAAATCAATTTGGCTTCTCTTAATTTTGAAAGAGAAAGTTTGATTTGATGGTAAGTCAGGTAAGATATATCATTGCTAAACTGATCAACGGTATGAATAACCCAATATCTTCCGTTTACAAAATTTACTTTGTTTTTGCGGTTGTGTTCGCACCAGTATTCTATATTCTGATATAAAATCGCGGCGTTAACTCCGACTTTTTCTGCTATTTCTTTTTCGAAACAATGATGCATAATTTTTTATCCTCTTAAATATTATAATTTTATTTTTGTATGATAGAA
>JAVBPA010000120.1:0-18863 GCA_031549925.1 Eubacteriales bacterium | reverse complement strand
ATTGTACCGGGATTGTCCCGATCGGGGTCAACAATAACCGGAGGCTTAACTCAGGGTTTTACAAGGGAGTTTGCTGTTAAATTTTCGTTTATATTGTCGATTCCGGCGATAATCGGAGCTAATGTTTTTAACATTCCCGATCTCCTTTCAACTCCTGTAGCGCAAAGCGATATATTAGCATACGCGGCGGGTATGGCTGCGGCTCTTATAGCCGGTATTGCCGCGATGAAGCTGCTTATATTTATATCCAAAAAAGCCACTTTCAAAATATTTTCAATATATTGTTTAATTGTTGGAATTCTCGCAATAATATTCGGTTAATATAAAAGAGAAAAGGAAATATAAAATGATTATCGGACTGTCAACATACAGCATGGTAAATAAAATAAAAGATGGGTCTATGACGGTTCTTGAAGTTATGGATTTCGCAAATGAAGCGGGAGCGCGGCATATAGAACTCGTGCCTTTCGGATTTACTTTGTATGATGAAACGCGTAATTGTTTCAATGATGAATTAATCTATGAAATACAAAAAAAATCCTGCGAAATAAATTTGCCCGTTTCAAATTACGCGGTTCTGGGAGATTTGCTGAAACCGAATCCGGAGGACCGCTCGCTTGAAATTGAAAGATTAAAGCGTCATATCGATGTTGCCGCCAAACTCGGGCTTTCAACTATGCGCCATGATGTTTCATCTTTCCGCCGGCCGCTTGAAACAAATACTCCCGCAAACTTTGAACGTGAATTTTCTATGATGACCGAAGGAGTACGCGAGCTTGCTGAATATGCCGCAGAATTCGGAATAACTACATTGATTGAAAATCATGGTTTCTTTGTAAACGGATCTGACCGTGTGATAAGACTTGTCGAAGCCGTCGGATGTGAAAATTGTAAAATACTGATTGATACCGGGAATTTTGCCTGTGTTGACGAGGATTGTACCGTGGCGGTTAAAAAATGTCTTCCATACACAAAGTATATCCACTTAAAAGATTTTTATATACGCCTCTCTGACAGAATCGCCGGAGCCGGAGGACTTTTCCGGTGTGACAGCGGGTGCTGGTTCTCATCAAATTCGGGCAGATATATGCTGCGGGGATCGATATTGGGACAAGGTGATCTTGATGTATACGCAATTATAAAAGATATAACCGAAAGCGGTTACGGCGGATATGTTTCTGTCGAATTTGAAGGAATGGAAGATTGCCGTATTGGTTCACAAGTCGGTTTGTCCGCCGCTGATACGATTTTTAAATATTATAAACAAAATTGATCAAAACATTTATTAAACATAAGCTGTAAAAATAACTTTTTTGAAAGATGACAAAGGTTTCAGTTACAAATATTTATTAAAATATAATTAAAAGACGATAAAATTGTGAGTTAAATAAAAATATGCTTGATATTCTCTCGCTGCATAAATATTTTTTATCTCCGCATATAAAAAAAGGCGGAACGGCAGTCGATTTTACAATGGGTAACGGTTATGATACGCAATATCTTTCGGAGGAAATAGGAGAAGGGGGAAAGGTATTTGCTTTTGACGTACAGGATCAGGCGCTGATAAATACAGAAAACCGGCTGATGAATTCAAATTGCCCCCAAAATTGGATTTTGATAAAAGACAGTCATGAAAAAGCTCCGGTTTATGTAAAAGCTCCGATATGCGCGGGAATCTTTAATTTAGGCTGGCTTCCCGGTTCGGATAAAAGCTGTACTACAAGAAGAGAAACCACTGTTCCGGCAGTCAGAAACGCGATAAATATGCTGGATAACGGCGGAATATTGCTGATAGCGGTATACCCCGGTCATGAAGAGGGCAAGCATGAGGGCGAAGCGATTGCTTCCGTTTTGGAAGAGCTTAGTAAATATCATTACTGCGCGGCAGAATTTAAATTGATTAATTCACCGTCTTCACCCTACTTTTTTATTGTGGAAAAGAAATAAAACCAAACCAACTGAAAGGGTTATAAACAAAAATATGATTAAAATTGCAATTGCCGGATATGGAAACATTGGACGCGGAATAGAACTTGCCATAACACAAAATGAAGATATGGAATTGAAAGCGGTTTTGACACGCCGTGATCCCTCTTCGGTTAAAATACTTACTCCCAACGTACCGGTTTATTCTTTTTCAGATGCGGACAAGCTTAAAACAGAAATAGATGTTTTGATTTTATGCGGAGGATCAGCAAAAGATCTTCCCGAATGGGGACCCTATTTCGCCAAAAGATTTAACACGGTAGACAGTTTTGATACTCACGCTAAAATTCCCGAATATTTTAAAAACATGGACGAAGCGGCAAAAGAGGGCGGAAAAACAGCTTTTATTTCTGCCGGCTGGGATCCCGGTATGTTTTCAGTAAACAGGGTATACGCACATTCTATACTTCCGCAGGGCACAAATTATACCTTTTGGGGGCCGGGAGTCAGCGCGGGTCACTCCGATGCCATACGCAGGATAGAAGGGGTTACGGGAGCAGTACAGTATACGGTGCCTTATGAAAACGCGGTGGAAGCTGTCAGAAGCGGAGAACAGCCGGATTTTAAAACAAGAGAAAAGCATCAGCGGATTTGTTATGTCGCAGCCGCTGAAAATTATGATAAAAATAAAATCGAAGCTGAAATAAAGAACATGCCCGATTATTTCGCGGATTACGATACGGAAGTTAATTTTATAAGTATGGATGAACTTTTCAAAAATCATTCCGGTATGCCTCACGGAGGTTTTGTAATCAGAGGAGGAACGACCGCTTCGGGCTTGAAACAAATAATTGAATATAGCCTGAAATTGGAATCAAATCCCGAATTTACGGCTTCCGTTTTGGTTTCATCAGCCAGAGCGGTTGTCAGGTTATCAGCTAAAGGCGAAAACGGAGCATTCTCCATGCTTGATGTTCCTCCGGCAATGTTTTCGCCGAAAACACCGGAAGAACTGCGCCGCGAAATGCTTTGATATAGTTTAATGATATTAAAAGAATATAAAAGGAAATAAAATATATAAATATATTCGGAGGTTGTAATGAATTTTTTATCAACAGTGAAAGGATCATTGCTGGAGGATTTTTTGCCTGCCGGTTGGGATCTTGAAAGAATCGAATCCTGCGTAGGAGCAACGCCGGAAGAAACATTGCGCCGCAGATCTTTTTGGAATGATGCTTTTTCTACTGTACAATGCGATAATATCTATGATTTTGATACTTATATGGGGCACGAAATAGCTCATCAAATAAAAAAGGCCCGAGATGACGGACAAAAACTGATATTTATATTACCGGTCGGACCGATGGGAATGTACCGTTGGGCAGTTTATTTTCTCCGCGAATGGAATGTAAAATGCGATCATCTTTACTGCTTTAATATGGATGAATGGTCTGACGGGGAAGGGAACACTTTACCGAGCGATAATCCCGCCGCTTTTAAATATGCGATGGAACAGGCTTTATATAATCCTCTGGGAGAATTGACCGTTCCGGAAAATCAACGAAATTTTGCGACAAAGGACAACCTCCCTCTGTACGCGGAAAAAATTGCTTCTTTGCGGAAAGAAGGAGCTAAGCTTGTAATCGTTTTCGGTATAGGCAGGGTTTGTCATATAGCTTTTTGGGAACCTCATTTTGCCGCTGAATTTAAAAGCCAAGCAGAATGGATGGCGCAAACGCATAGAATCGGAGCTAAGCTTCACCCCCTGACAATTGAACAAAATGCGATAACCAGCTTTAAATCACGCACAACTCTTGTTCCTTGCCGTGCAAATACAGTAGGTCCGGCTCTTATTTATTCGGCGGATTATATAATCGGCGGCTGCGACGGTCTTCTCGGACGGGGTATGCAATGGCAGGGACTTAGCTTCGCTATGACTTTGGGTTACGGTCCCGATATATGGGTTCCTTCATCCTTTATGCCGACTTTGCCGGGCAAGCTTTTCTATCTGCGTGATCTTGCGGGCCCTTTGGCGGCGGAATGTAATTGAAAAGCAGGCTTTGGATTAAAATATCCATTAATATTTTGTCATTGCAATAATATTGTCAATTATAAAAATTTTTATAAATGTTATTAAAAACAATCTGAATATGGGATTCTGTAATTTTAGTTTTTACAGAATCTCTTTAATTTTTCAAAAAAAAATAGTTTTTCAAAAAAAATAGTTTTTCAAAAAAGTTTATAACAAAAAACCGCAAAACATATTGGAGTATTCTGATGTTATTCCCATTTTGCCGTATATTATTAATATATCCCTATTACTTGACAAAATACATGATTTTATATTATAATTGTTAAACTGAAACTATAAAAGAAATATAAAAATAATAAAATTCAGATAAAACGAACGGGGAAAACATAATGGAATCAGGACGGGTATTTTCGAAGACGATAAAATTCAGCCTTCTGAAACTTGCCGCGGGATTTATAATAACGGCTGCAGTAACAATAGTACTTGCTGTTTTAATGCTGATAGCCGCATTATTTGACGACGAAGTAAAGCTTGTAATGTTTACAGTATGGTTTGCTCTTGCTGCTTTTATTGTATTTTTAATATCGAGATATGTATATTTTTCACTCGGAGCGGGACATATAGCGGCTATAACCGGAATACTTATCTCAGGGGAAATACCGGACGGTATAACCGAAGTGGCAAGGGAAGCTATACGTGAGCGTTACGAAAAGCCAAGTGAATATTTTTCTTTGAGAAGAAGAATTCTCTCATCAATCAGACAATTACAGGATACTATAAACCGTTCCGGCGGAGTATACGGAAAAATACCGGGAGCGGGAGGTCCTTATTCTCCGGTAAACATGCTTATTTCAATGTCGCTTTCAAATATAGCAAACTGCTGTATAGGATATACTTTTTACATGGATGATTTAAGCATAAGCAAAAGCGCGGCGGAGGGGGTAGTGGTATATTTCTGCCATTGGAAAAAATTGCTGCGCAATGCCGCGGTTATGATGATTATTTCGATAATATCCGTAATAATCATCGCTGTCCTTATGTTTTTTCCCATAAACGCTTTATGTTCGCTTTTTATGTCTTATGCGTGGATTCCTTCCGTTATGATTTCTTTATTGTTTTCCATTATGTTTAAAATCGCATTTCTTGACAGCTGGATATTTATAAACACAATGAAACGTTATATATCCTCCGCTTCCGCTACATCCATAACTTATGATTTGTACGGCAGACTTTGCAGCCTTTCAAAAAAATACCGTGATCTTTATGTAAGAGGGCAACGCGAGGAAGAATATTTTTCAAGCACATATGATAAGCTTGAAATCGCAAAAGCAAATCCTGTACAGCCGCAAATGAATCCGCAGGTTAATCAAAAAAACATCCAATATCCGCAGCAGCCAAACACAAATCAATATCAGCGGACAAATCAGCAGCAAATAAATCAGCAGCAGCAAAATGTTCAGAAATCTGTTTTTTGTACGGAATGCGGACAAAAAAACGGCCCGAACAATAATTTTTGCATAAATTGCGGGGCAAAATTAAAAAGATGAAGCTTATAATGATTTAGCGGAATTCTCTGTTTCCGTTGAAACAGCTTTAGAAGTAAAATCTCATCAATAAATTGCATGAGAGCGCAAGGAAAGGATTCCAAGTCTGATTTTGTGCGATAATACCGGACTTTTTTATAATTGCTTAATTAATTGTTTACAGTTATTAACTGTATATAATACTAAAATACGAAACTTCCGTTCAACTGTTTTCTTTTAAAGCTTCATTGAAAACAGAACGGATTTTTTCTTTTGTGGAAGCTCCCTCGTGCAGCTTTCTTTTGCCGGAGAAAAAAGTCGGAACATAATAATAATCATAACTCGCGGCAAGCTCTGTTTCTTTTGCTTCATCGATGATTTTTATACCGATGTTTTTATATTCCGGATTTTCCTCTTTAAGCTCACGGATAAAATTATCCGCTTCTTTGCAATAAGGACAGTGAAGCAGTTTAAAATATAATAATTCCATGTTTGAATTCCTCTTTGAAAAAATAATATATAAAATATTCTACATAAAAACAGTTTTAAAATTTATTGCAAATATATTTATTTTAATTAAATTTTGCATTTTATCTGATTTATCAAAATTATTTTTAACTGTTGTAATGTTAAAAAAAATTAAATTTTGCGTTTTATCTGCGTTTTCAAAATTATTTTTAATTGCTGTAATATTTTAAAAAAACCAAAGTCTGCCCGAGATTATGTGTTGTTTACATTAAAATCAAGCAGACTTTTTAGTTATTTATAAAAGAACAAATTTAAACGAATTTATAAAGAATGTAAAAATCGACTAATAAAACAAATTATAATTTAACTGTAATAACTTAATTGTTTTTTCGTTTCGTATATCTTTAAAATCCCTTTTGTATTTGATTCCGCAATTTTTTAAATTATTTGCCGGCTCTGTCAGCGAGAGATGCGTATTTCTCTTTTGCCTGTTCTTCAGCCTGTGTAAACAATTCTTTAGCGCGTTCCGGGAAAGAACGTGTCAGCGCGCTGTAACGGGTTTCTGTCATGATAAAGTCTGCGTATGAACCCGACGGAGCTTTTGAATCGAGGCTGAATTTAGGAGTTGTTTCGGGGTTATAACGGAAATTGAACCAATAGCCTGCGTTAACCGCGTTCTTTGTTTCAGCCATAGCTCCTGTAAGTCCGCCTTTGATACCGTGGTTGATACATGGAGCATAACCGATAATGATAGAAGGTCCCTTGTATGCTTCCGCTTCTGTAATAGCCTTGATACATTGATTGTAATCGGCACCCATAGCTATTTGAGCTACATAAACATAGCCGTATGACATTGCGATGGAAGCGAGGTCTTTCTTTTTCTGATTTTTTCCTGAAGCGGCAAACTGCGCGATCGATCCGGTAGGTGTTGCTTTTGAAGCCTGTCCGCCTGTGTTGGAATATACTTCAGTGTCAAATACCATTATATTTACATCTTCGCCGGAAGCGATAACATGGTCGAGTCCTCCGAATCCGATATCATACGCCCATCCGTCTCCGCCGAATATCCAAATGGAATTTTTCACGAATATATCTTTCATAGCAAGAGCTTGTTTGTAGAGAATATCCATTTCACAGCCGCAGGTTCCGCATTCCGCGTCGGCTTTTATCAGAGCCGCTTCGAGTGCCGGGGCAGCCGCTTTTGATGCTTCTCCGTCGTTTCTGGCTTCAAGCCATGCTTTTGCCGGTCCTTCGAGAACATCCCATCCGCATTCCGCGAATTTTGTTACTATGTCTGCGAGTTTTTCGCGGCGCTGGCGTGTCGCCGTTGCCATACCGAAACCGTATTCCGCGTTATCTTCAAATAAAGAGTTTGCCCAGGCAGGACCGTATCCGAACTTGTTTGTCGTATAAGGTGTTGAAGGAGCAGAACCTCCCCAGATAGAAGAGCATCCGGTTGCATTGGCTATTATCATACGGTCTCCGAAAAGCTGTGTGATAAGTTTTGCGTAAGGTGTTTCGCCGCATCCGGGGCATGCGCCTGAGAATTCAAGCAACGGCTGTTTGAACTGCGAACCCTTAACTGTTGAGGGTTTGAATTTTTCAAGTACTTCGGTGTTGTCGGCGGTTTTGTATACTATATCATAATTTTTCTGTTTGTTTGTCTGAGTATCAAGCGGTTTCATAACAAGAGCTTTTTCGCCCTTCTTGCCCGGACATACGGCAGCGCAGGAACCGCAGCCGGTGCAGTCGTATGCGGAGATTGCAATTCCGAATTTATATCCAGCCAACGCTGTCATAGGAACAGTTTCAAAATCAGAGGGTATTTCTGTACCGTCTTTTACCGGAACGGGTCTGATTACCGCGTGGGGACATACGTAAGAGCAGAAGTTACACTGTATGCAGTTTTCACTCTTCCATTCGGGAACGTCGATAGCTATACCGCGTTTTTCAAAAGCGGCAAGCCCCTGCGGGAATGTTCCGTCCGCTTCTTTTGTGAATGCGGAAACCGGAAGATCGTCTCCTTTTTGAGCCGATACGGGATTTAATATATCGCGGACAAAACGGTTAAGCATCGTTTCGCCGCCGCGGTCACATTCTGCGGGAGCAGATTCATCAGAAGCGTTTGCCCATGATTCCGGAATCGGTATTTCTACAAGGGATTCGATACCGCGGTCGATAGCGGACTGGTTCATGGATACGATATCCGCGCCTTTGCTTCCGAATGATTTTACAACCGCGTCTTTCATATATTTAACGGCTTCATCTATCGGTATAATGTTTGCGAGCTTAAAGAAAGAAGCTTGCAATACCATTGAGAATTTGTCGCGGAGTCCGAGTTCGCGTGCGATTGCCACTCCGTCAACCGTATAGAATTTTGCTTTTTTTGCCGCAAGTTCACGTTTTACTTTTGCGGGCAGACGTTCGCCGAGTTCTTCCGCGTTCCAGCCTGTATTAAGCAGGAAAGTACCGTTTTGTTTTAAGTCGCGTGTCATGTCGTATTTATCAAGATACGCGATATTATGGCAGGCTACAAAATCAGCTTTTGATACATAATAAGTTGATTTTATAAGTTTATCGCCGAAACGGAGGTGAGATATCGTCAAACCGCCGGATTTTTTCGAGTCATACGCAAAGTACGCCTGAGCGTATTTGTTTGTATGGTCTCCGATAATTTTAATGGAATTTTTATTTGCTCCGACAGTACCGTCAGCTCCGATACCCCAGAATTTACAGGAAACTGTTCCTGCGGGAACTGTATCGGGATTTTCGCCTGCTGGAAGCGAAAGTTTGGTAACATCATCGTTTATTGAGATTGTGAATCCGTTTTTAGGCTGAGCGGATTCAAGGTTACGGTAAACCGCGATTATATCGGCAGGTGTGGTATCTTTTGATCCGAGACCGTAACGTCCGCCGATAATTTTGCAGGATTCATATTTCGTTCCGCGCACCGCGTTGATTATATCGAGGAAAAGCGGTTCGCCGACAGCTCCGGGTTCCTTTGTGCGGTCCATAACAGCGATACTGCGTACCGTTTCGGGAAGCTCATCAAGGAAATGTTTTACGGAGAAAGGACGGTATAAACGAACTTTTAAAAGACCTACTTTTTCGCCGCGGGAAATTAAATAATCTATTGTTTCTTCCGCTGTATCACAAACAGACCCCATTGCGATTATTACTTTATCTGCGTCGGGAGAGCCGTAGTAGTTGAATAATTTATAATTCTTTCCTGCCCTGGCGTTTACTTGTTCCATATAGTGTTCCACTACAGCGGGAATTTCATTGTAATAACTGTTGCAGGCTTCACGTGCCTGGAAGAATATATCGGGATTCTGGGCTGTTCCGCGAAGAACAGGATGCTCGGGATTCAATGCTCTGGCTCTGAAATCCGCTATGGAATCAGCGTCAATCATCGATGCGAGTGTTTCATAATCCCATTGCTCGATTTTTTGAATTTCATGCGAGGTACGG
The DNA here is from genome assembly GCA_031549925.1 of Eubacteriales bacterium. Lineage (GTDB taxonomy): Bacteria > Bacillota > Clostridia > Oscillospirales > CAG-272 > JAVBPA01. The sequence goes on along the minus strand of JAVBPA010000120.1, from coordinate 9,443 downwards.
AATCCGTCAAAGAAATGTAAGAAAGGAACGCGTCCTTTTATAGTGGACAAGTGAGCAACAGCTCCCAAATCCATAACTTCCTGCGGATTTCCCGCGCAAAGCATAGCAAAGCCTGTCTGACGGCAAGCCATAACGTCGCTGTGGTCGCCGAAAATTGATAAAGCGTGGGAAGCCAGAGCGCGCGCTGAAACATGTATTACGCAGGGAAGAAGTTCTCCCGCGATTTTATACATATTCGGAATCATCAATAATAATCCCTGAGAAGCTGTGTATGTGGTGGTAAGCGCACCGGCTGCCAAAGACCCGTGAACCGCTCCTGCCGCTCCTGCTTCGCTTTGCATTTCAACTATGCGGACCTGCTGACCAAAAATATTTTTAAGCCCTGCCGCAGACCATTCGTCGGTTACTTCTGCCATAACCGATGAAGGAGTTATAGGATATATCGCAGCTACTTCGGTAAAAGCATAAGATACATATGCCGCGGCGTTATTGCCGTCCATTGTTTTCATTTTTCTTGCCATTATATATTAAAAACCTCCGTAATAAATCATATCTCCGATTAGTATATCACATTTTTTAACTAATTTAAAGAAATTCCTATAAACTTTATGTAAAGAAAAAAACAAATAAACAAATACTGACCAAAACAACCAAACAATGAATTAAAAACATAAATTGTTTTATGATTTTACAAATGGAGTTTTACAAATGTTTCTCGCCAAGCTCCCGCAGTTCTTCCAGCTGATCGTCGTCAAGGCGCAGCACCAGTCTTTCACTCGGATAGAAGAAGTAATAGCCTTGAACATAATCTACGCCGAGAACGAAAAGTGTTTTCAATTCCTCCAGCTTTTCAACGCCTTCCGCGATAATTTTTATATTGCGGGATTTTCCGTATGAAATTGTATCGGCGACGAAATTCTGCCGGTCTGTATCTATATGTATATCGTGTATAACATTTACGTCTATTTTGATAAAATCCGGTTTTATAGAATTTAAAAAGTCTATATTAATATACCCAGATCCATAATCGTCAACCGCAATCTGACATCCCATGGAACGGAAAATATTAATTTTTTCATTGATTTCCTCAACCGTTCCGTTTTCTCCGTCCGACAAATCAATAGCTGTATATTTCATAAATTTTCCGTATTTGGATTTTATATAATCAAAATCGGTTTTGTTTAAAATTTCACCTGATATCGAGTTTATATATATTCTCTTTCCGCCCAGCAGCGCAATGTTTTGCGATAGCCATTCGTATACTTTTTGGAATGTAAGATTTTCCATTTTATACAGCATGGAATTTGCCCGCGCAATTTGCAAAGCTTCCACAGGCGTTTTAAATTCCCGTATCTGCGGACGCATTAGAGCTTCATAAGCCAGTATTTCTCCTGTATGTATATCAATAATAGGCTGGAAGTTAAATATCAGGCGTTCCTCGCTTATAAACCTTTCAAGCAGAGATTTTTTTTGCATTATCAGCGCGTTTCTGCCATATGAATCAAACTCAAATTCACGGAGAGAACCTTTTACCGTATTTTTTATTTCGTACATTGCGAAATCCGAGAATCGCATCAGCTCATCGACCGACAAAGAATCTTTAGGGTAATAAGATATACCGATTGATATACGTATTTTGTGTATAACTCCGTCGGAGGTAGTCATCGTCGCGGTATTCAAGGCATATGATTTTGAATCAAAAGCTTCGCGCGCTTCGGCGTCGGTATCATAGCCGTGGATATAAACCATGAATTCATCTCCGGAAATTCTTGCTATCGCTCCTCCTATTTCTTTAAAGGGAAGCAATGATTCCGCGGTTTTTTTCAAATACAAATCCCCGGTATCGTGGCCGTATGAATCGTTGAAGTATTTTAAATTATCAAGATCCCCGAACATCATAATACCGACTTTATTAGGCTGCGCTTCAATCATTGCGTTTACACGGTCAATAAAGGCCTGACGGTTCAGCAGCCTGGTCATCTGGTCATAGCTGCGTTCGTATGCCATGCGCTGTTTTTGCAGCATTTCTTCGGTTATATCGGAAAGCAGCCCGAATGAACGGTCTCCGTCATCCGCGCTTTTTATACGGTACCATTTTGATTTTTCGCCGCTGCTGCGGTTATATATACACTCGTTTACATCATTTATTGTAACCGCGCTTATTTTTTCAAGTCCTGATATAAATTTTTCCCACGCCTGAAATTCCAAATATGTGTTATCCTTGCCCTGGGGTTCGATTCCGGTGATGCGGTACATGGATTCTGTTAAAAATACATGACCGCTGGTGTGGTTGATTTCAAATCCTCCTATCGGCATATCCACGAGCGAAACGATTTTGGAAAGCCGGGCTGCCGCGTCCGAAAGATTATCGGATAAATTCTCAAAAGAAGTTATCAGCGTGTCAATTTCCCTAAGCCCCGATCTTTTAAGCTTAACAGGTTTTTCGGGGTCAATGCTTGAAACTTCCTTTGACAGCGAAATAATAGGAGAGGTTATTATGTTGGCAATTACAAATATTAAAAATAATCCTGCTATAAATATAACGCTGGTCGTAATAATCATAGAGTTTATTACTTTATGCGAATTGTCTTTAAGCGCTTCTGTCGGCGTTATTCCGGTTAAATACCACTTGTCAGTGTTATGATAATAAGAGCTTTGTGAATACAGCTTAAGCTGAGCGCTTGTGGATATCAAATCGCTGTTTTTTTCACCGTCTGTCCAGATATAACCCGTCAGCATGTCGTGGCTGTTTGATTGAATCTCGCTTATATTTATAGTTTCAGCGGCCGTCGTTAAAAATTGTTTTGCCATAGAACCGCTGGATATAGCATTTTTAGCTTTAAATCCGCTTCCGTCATTAAACAGGATCGAATAAAATCCTTTTTGGAATGAAATTTCAGAAAACGGAAGCATTGTCCGCAAATATTCTTCCGTAAGCTCAAATCCGCATATACCGAAAGGGACACCCTTTGCGTCAAGCAGCGGATAAGTGTAAGTTATTAATTTAACTCCGTCATTTGCCACCTGCATCGGAGGGCAGGCATACGCATAAAGCGGAAATTGCTGATTGGGACGGTTTATCGCGGCTTCTATAGGATTTGTATAAAAATCAATGTTTATATTCTTAATGGAATCAAAATCTATGTTATAACTCCAAAGCGAATGCAGCGCAATGGAACGCTGCCTTGAAAAATCGGTCGGACCGTAAAGCAGCTGAAGATTAGTATTGTTATTGGTGATAAGACCGGGTGAATAGTCACGCAGATAAATCGCCGCGTGAGAATCATCATCCGATATTCCGGAATAATCCAGTATTATAAAAGCGCCCGTAACCTCAACATAACGCATATTTTCTATCATTATGTCTCCGGCGCGGAAAAGCATATCGTTTATAATATCCGGGTTATCATAAAAATCGGCAATTGTTATATCATTTTTTTTCATTTCATCCAAAAACATGGAGTAAATATCCGCAGCCATACGGCGCGAACCTTCTATCCGGTTTTCAAATGAAGAATTTATCTCGCTTGTACGGCTTGAAACTTGATTATTCAAAGCTTTCAGTGAATAATTATCAAGCGATTTCATAACACCGGTCATATATATGGAAAAGAAAAACAAAACTACCAGCGTAAACAGCAATATCATCAATGCTGTTATAGTACGGCTGCGTATACTGAAACCTCTTTTTAGGAGACGAAACATTTTATAAAATCCACCTATAAACTATCCATTTTTAAACTGTTACTTTACGGCATCCTCAATTGATTTTTCAAGATTTGCAAGCCATGAATTAAATATATCGTCAGAATAAGCTTCTTTTTTAAGCTCTTCCATTGATTTCCCGTTTTTCAAATCAGCGGTTATACCTGCCCGCGCTTCCTTTGAAAATTCTATCAAAGAATTTTGCAGTATATTGCGGTGTGCGATGCTTCCGTCAAAAATATTACTGTAACATAATTTATATGTGTTGATTTGATTTATACCGGTTTCGAGCGCGGCGACAGTTCCTTTGAATGAATCATTGCTTCCGAGTTCACCGAGCATTTCGTTTATAGTGCCGCTGTTCAACGCTTCTTTTTTAACCGGAATATATCCGGATTCAATCGAAAATTTTATGTTGCGTTCTTCGCTTGTAAACCAGAGCAGGAATAAAGACGAAGCATATTCCTGTTCGGGATTTGATTTTACAACCGCCATTCCGGCTCCCTGAGAAACGGCGTATGCCGTACCGTTTTCAAAAACAGGCATGGGTAAAACAAGCAGCTCTATCGGATATTGAGTTCCGTCTGAACGTGTTATTTCTTTCGGAAAATAACTTGCGCCCGTAGTGGAAGCTAGCATTGCTATCGAATCTCCGGTTTTTATATCGTCTGAAGCATAACTTCCGATTTTTATAAAAGCTCCTTCTATAATTCCGCCGTAGTATAAATCAAACATGCGTCTCATTTTATCCGCGTCAAATTTATAACTGCTCAATTTTCCTTCTTTTACCGGCGCTATATCATATCCCAGCTGCATTCCGCCGACAGTCAGGAAGTTTGCTATTGAATCCAGTCCGAAAAATCCCTTGCCGTCGCCTGCTGTTTCAGGGGTCAAATCGTCGGTGTACTGACTATACAGAATACCGACTCTTTTTACGCCTTCCCATGTTTTAAGATCGTCATAAGTAACTTTCTGGTTATAGGGATCACCTGAAACAGCCGAAGCAAACAAATCAAAATCAGTTTTGTTTAAAAAGATCGATTCGGTTGATTTTGCTGTCGGGAATATATACAAATGATCAGTGCTTAGTTTGCCTTCCTGTATAAATGAATCGACGTATTCCTCTATTGTTTTTTTGTTTATGTATGTGTCAAGCTGAACTAATTTATCCATTTTTAAAAGCTCATACGCGCTGTCACCGTAGCAGCCGAAAATATCAGGAAGTTCCGAAGCGCCGAGATCATTTTTTGCGGATGCTATAATATCATCAGCCAGCTGCGAAACGCTGTTTTTTGAAATGGCTTCCACTATAATACCGCGTTCATATCCCTCGGTTTCGTTAAATTCGCGCACAGCATCGTCAAAAGCGACTTTTTGCGGACCGTTATAGTAGTGCCATACAACCAAGGTTACGGGATGATCGGGATCAAGAGATACTTTTTCGCCTGAACAAGCTGTAAGATTAAAAAGCATTACCGTTGATAAAAGCAAAATTATTGAAATTATTCTTTTTAAATTACGTACCATTATATAGTTCCTCATACAATTTTATATTAAAGATCATTGAGTATTTGTTTTCCATTTTATCACACACAAACAAAAAAAGCAAAGGTTTTTTCTTTATTATTTACAAAAATATTGTTTTATTAAATTTTCATTATTTAAAATAAAATAAAAAACATTTCGAAATTAATAAATTATTGAAAGAATTTTATATTAATAATCAATAAAATAATTAAAAGCATTGATTTTTTTGTTTGTGCCGTATATAATGGGGAGAAATGCGGGTATTAAAATTTAGTTATTGTTGTTTATTAATATACATTAACATAACGGCAATTGTCAATATTTAATTATAACCGTGTAAATTTAAAATAAGAGACGTAATAATGACTAACCTTTTCGACCGTGAGACATCACTTTCGCGTATAAAAAATTATCTGGAATTAAAAGGCAAAAATGACAGCCATGCTTTATTCATTTTTAATATAACCAATTTCAGATATTTGAGCAATATTATCGGAGGATACCGCGGCGATGAGCTGATGGATAAAATAGCAGACACCATACACAAGCTTTTCCGCATAACAGATATAATAGGGCGTTATGACAACGAGAGATTCATAGTTTTAATGAAACATGTTTCCAAGATGGAAGTAATCCGGAAAAAATCATCCGAACTTGTTGACGCCTTGCAATTTGTTTGTACGACAGACGGGATAAGCATACAGCTTTCCGTAAATGTGGGGGCTTGTTTTTGCCGTCCTGATAAAAAAGATGTTTACCAGCTTTATGAAAAAGCGGAGTCCGCACTGGAACAAGCGATTTTGGCGGGTAAAAATCAATATGCTCTTTATAACGGAGAATCTACTTATTTAATTCAGGGTTCGGTTTTGGGAGAAGCGAGAGCCAGCACAGTTCAATTAAGCACTTTGCTTGAAAATATGAACGGCGGCGTTATGATTGCTGAAATCGGCAAAAAAATCGATATCACATACATAAGCCCGAGTTTTTTTAAAACAATGAACTGCTCAATCGAACAAGTCGGCGGACACGGTGAAAAGTTTTTTGATATAATCGAATCGGACGACAGAGAAAAGTTTGAGGACGCGCTGTTCGAAACCGCTATGAACGGAAATCAGCTTGACATTGTATGCCGCGTTAACGCAATGGGCGGATATGAATGGTGGCATATGCGCGCCGTCAGGCTTTCCGAAATTATTATGGACGGGGATATACAAACGGTCATAATAGTTATAACGGATGTATCGGAATTAAAGGATTCTACTACACACCTTGAAGCAATTGTCGATAATTCACCTGTCGGGATAGGTATTTTTGAAATAGTCAAGCGTAAAACAAGCCCCCAGTATTTCAACAAAGCATTGCTTGATATGATAGGCTGCTCCCCTGAGGAAATGGCTGAAATAACATACAACGACGCGCTCGTGATTGTTCATCCCGATGAAGTAACCGAAATAAGATCCGGAATTATATCAGCGGTTGAAAAAAAGCTTACATATGAATTCACATGCAGAACAGTCGATGACCTGATACCTATAACCGCGAAATATCTGAACGTCCGCTGTGTTCAAATAGATGAGCATAACGGCAACCCGGTTTTGCTTGCGATTTTTTCCGATATCACACGCGAGAGGGAACTTGAAGACAAGCTTCGTATGGCAGAGGAAACATACCGTATTGCGGTCGAGCAAACCGGAATACTGATCTGGCGCGTTGATATTCCCGCACGCACTTTATATCAGTCGGCAGAAGTATCGCAGGCCGTGGGTCATTCCGGAACGGTTTATCAGGATGCTCCCGAGAGTATAATTAAAACAGGCTTTATTCATCCGGATTCCGAAGATGAATACCGCCGCATGTTTAACGATTTATATCTGCATAACGAAAATGAAAGCTATTATATCCAAACAAAAGACGACAAGGGCGGGTTCGTTTGGGGCAAGGCAAGATTTTCGCTTTTGCGTTATGATGACGGAATCCCCTATTACGCGATAGGAATTATAGACTACCGCCAAAATGTTGAGGCTGAAATGAAACGCTTCGAGCAGGAAATGCGGTTCGCGAAAAGAGCCGAAACAATCCTCCTGGGACTTGTTATTTTCAACATAAGCAAAAACAAAGTGGATTATATCAACATTCCGGGCGATGCGAGATATGAAAAGGGGAATTTGCTGACATACAACGAATTGCAGGAAAGGTATGTTGAAACCATAAATAACCGAGAGGATAAATATAAGGTTTCGCATAATACCCAAAAAGAAGCTCTTATTGATTTGTACCGGCGCGGTCAAAATCTGATTTATACGGAATACAGAAGACAAGATCAAAACGGAAACATACGCTGGACGATGAACAGTATCAATATAATCAGACATCCGGTAAGCGGAGACTTATACGGAACGGCGTTTATAAACGATATTGATTTACGCCGCCGCCTTGAACTTTCGCTTCCCGCAAGAGTGGAGAGAGATCCGCTCACAATGCTATATACAAAAGAAACCGCAAATTTGCTTGCCGCAAATTTAATAGATTCATATACCGATATTGACAACAGCTCCGTTTTAATGTGCGTATACGAATTTTCAAGTTATTACAACATAAACGATGATGTAAACAACGCGCAGATGAATAATGTGAAGCTAAATATAGGGAGACTGATCAGAATATATACTGACAGCAGCGCTATAGCGGGTTCGGCTGATGAAAATCACATAACAATATTCAAATGCGGAATAACAGACGAGGCTGCTGAACGTGCACACGCGGAAGGAATGCTTTCAAACATCAACGAAATGCTGGCGATAAACTTTTCCGGCGAAACTTATCATGTATACATGGGTTTTGCGGTGGTAAAAGCTTCCGAAGCGCAAATAGATCTTCTTTTTGAAAAAGCTATGGCTGACTGCAAAAAAAATGATCTTTCCGATAATACGGAAAAAGAAAAGCAAGTCAAAAGCAAAATCGGAAAATTAAAAATTCCGGAAAAAATCAAAAATATAGATCCGCAAACCGGGCTTTTGACACGTCAGGATTATTACAATACTTTAAAGCGGTTGTCACCGGATTCGATAACTACTCTGGGAGCTATGTTTATCGATATAAACGGACTCGGAGAATTAAATCATAGATACGGAATGAATCACGGCGACGGTATTATATGTTTTATAAGCGAAACACTATCCGAAATATTCGCTTATTACGATGTGTACCGTATGTCCGGCGACGAATTTTTGGTGCTTAGCCAAAATATAGCGGAAAAGAACTTTATAGGGCTTTGCGAACAGGCGGAAAACCGGTTCAATGAAACCTACCCCTCGCTGATAAGCGTGGGATATACATGGGATGACTATGTTAAAAATATTCAAACTATAGTTGACCACGCGGAAGAACTAATGCAGGATTCCAAAATGAGATATTATCAGGGCTCTGCCGTAAGGTCTGAGGGAAGCCTTCATATGAAATCGCAGCTTTGGCTCATTGAGGGAATGGAAAATAAATATTTCAAAATATATCTTCAGCCGAAAGCGGAAACCGAAACAAAAACCGTTACAGCCTGCGAAGCGCTTGTAAGATATCAGGGAACGGATAATATAATTTTGGCGCCGGGACGTTTTATACCTTCCCTTGAGAGAGAAAATCTGCTTAGATACCTCGATATATACATGCTCGGCGAAGCGGTTGATATTCTTTGGAACTGGAAATGCGCGGGACACAAATTATTGCCGATATCAGTTAACTTTTCACGCAAGACTCTTCTTGACAGCGAATCATTTGAATCAGTCAAGAAAATGATTGAGGGAAAAGAGGAGCTTATAAAATATCTCGCAATAGAAGTTACCGAATCGCTGGGATTTATCGAAAGATCAACGGCTGCACGCGCGTGCGAATTATACCGGAACGCAGGATTCCAGCTTTCGCTTGACGATTTCGGAAGCGAATACTCCAGCTTGTATATAATATCCGCGCTTAGATTCGATGAAATAAAAATAGACAAAAGCGTTATAGACGACATAGTCACGAACGAACTTTCACGTATAACAGTGGAATATTCAAAACGTATTTGTGATATGACCGGAGCATATCTAATAGCAGAGGGCGTTGAAACGGAGGAACAGCTTAAAACTCTTTCCTCTCTCGGCTGCCATATGATACAGGGATATTTAATAAATAAACCTCTTCCGGCGGCGGAATTTACGGAAAAATATATCGTATAG
>JAVBPA010000039.1:0-6056 GCA_031549925.1 Eubacteriales bacterium | reverse complement strand
TATTAGCGTCAATTACCGGATCAAACCATGTGCTGTAGCAAATGGATACAAGATCGGTTTTCCCCGATATATCAAATAGTTCGGTTTGGGCATAAACTGTTTTGTTCAAATTTTCAGGTACTGACATAATGTTAATCTCCGGTTTTTCATTATTTATGTTGTTTATATCTTCGCATTGCATGAACTCAGAAAAAAACCAGTCAAGAGCCGCTTCCATTCCCTGTTTGGAATTAGCTGCAATAACCAAGCGCTGCTTATCTGTTTTAACAATATACCCGATATCTCCGATCGATGAACGGTCAATTTTTACATCGTCCGATTCACGATTTGTGCTTCCGATTAAGATTTCAAATTCACTTCGCCCTACTCCGCTTTCTTTTTCCCAATCGGTAGTTATAGGCAGGGAAAAACCTGTAAGTTTCTCCGTAACTTTTCTGAATTTTACGGCAGCTTCGGTTTCCCAGTCATAACATTTATCTCCTCTGACAATTTTATAATCAGAGATATTATCTTTAATAATATTTAGATAAGTTTCGGTTTTTTCCTCTTCTTTTTTATCTTCATCCGCAGATGAGCATGAAATAAAAATTGTAAAAATCAATAAAAAACATGCCGCCATTAATAATTTTTTCATAAAAATAACCTCACATCCAAACTTATTCTATTATAATTATTTCTATATGTCAATGACATATGAAGAATATATTAAAATCAATTTTTGAATATATAATTTTAACATTCAAAGTCGATTTATTTATCGATAATCGATAAATATTAACAAAAAGTATTTGACAAATCAATAAATTTGAGGTATACTTTTTGTAGTATTTAACTGCGGTTTAATAGTTTGGACCGCAAAAATGATAAAAATATCTTTTACTTTTTCTTGAAATACACATTCCGCCAAAACAATAAAAAACAATGGAATGTGTTTTAATTCTGTCACGGAGGATATAGAATGGAACAACAAAAGATGACGGAGCTCAAAAAGATTTCCGCCAACATCAAACTCGGTGCGCTTGAAGCGGTGTACAGCGCAAGTTCGGGACATCCGGGCGGCTCGCTGTCGATTTCAGATATACTCGCGTATTTATATTTTGCCGAAATGAAAATAAATCCCGCCGATCCTAAATGGGAAGAAAGAGACAGGCTCGTTCTTTCAAAAGGACACTGCGCTCCGGCTTTGTATGCGGTTTTAGCGGAAAAAGGATATATCCCGAAAGAAGATTTAAAAACATTCCGTCAGGCAGACAGCTATTTGCAGGGACATCCGGATATGAAAGGCACGCCGGGAGTTGAAATGACTACCGGTTCGCTCGGACTCGGTTTTTCCGCGGCTTGCGGAATGGCGCTTTCCTCAAAGATAACAAACAAAGGATACCGTGTGTATTCTATTCTGGGCGACGGTGAAGTAGAAGAGGGGCAGGTTTGGGAAGCCGCTATGTTCGCTTCGCACTATAAACTTGATAAACTGTGTATTTTTGTCGATTTCAACGGTTTGCAGATTGACGGTCCGGTTGCTGAAGTAATAGGTCCGGCTCCGATAGACGAAAAATTCGCAGCTTTCGGCTGGAACGTTATAAACATCAACGGACATGACTTCTGCGAAATTGAAGCGGCGGTCGAAGCGGCAAAAGCCTGCAGCGGAAAACCGACTGCTATAATATGCAAGACAACTAAGGGAAAAGGTGTGTCTTTCATGGAAAACAACGTAAAATGGCACGGCAGCGCGCCTAATAAAGAACAGTACGAAAAAGCGGTTCTTGAAATACAAGAAGCTGTCGCTGCGCTTTGAGCAGCCGATTTATGAGAGGAGATATAAAATAAATGGCAATCGGAGATAAAATCGCAACACGCGAAGCTTACGGAGACGCTCTAGCCGAATTTGGCGCGAAATATGATATTGTTGTATTTGATGCGGATCTTGCCGAAGCTACGAAAACAATAAAATTCAAAGAAAAATATCCGGACAGATTTTTTGACTGCGGAATTGCCGAAGGCAATATGATAGCGGTCGCGGCAGGTATGGCTACAACCGGTAAAATCCCGTTCGCATCATCTTTTGCGATGTTTACCGCGGGACGCGCTTTTGAACAGATCCGCAATGCGGTCGGTTATCCCCATCTTAACGTAAAAATAGGCGCAACCCACGCCGGAATCACAGTCGGCGAGGACGGAGCAACACATCAGTGCTGCGAAGATTTGGGTACTATGCGCACAATTCCGGGTATGGTGATACTTAATCCCGCAGATGCGACAGAAGCGCGTGCTGCTGTTGAAGCTGCGATACTGCACAACGGCCCCGTATACATGAGATTCGGGCGTCTTGCGATTCCGACGCTGTTTGACCGTGAAACGTATAAATTTGAAATCGGACGCGGAGTTATGATGTCGGAAGGCAGCGATGTTACAATAGTAGCCACAGGTCTCATGGTAAGTGTTGCTCTTGACGCGAAAAAACTTCTTGCCGCTGAAGGAATCGACGCGGAGATAATAAACATCCACACAATAAAACCGATAGACCGTGAAATTATCATAAAATCAGCCAAGAAAACCGGAGCGGTTGTCACTGCTGAAGAGCATAATATAATCGGCGGTCTCGGAAGCGCGGTTTGTGAAGTTTTGTGCGAAGATTTTCCTGTTCCCGTATCAAGAGTAGGAGTCAATGATACATTCGCAAGAAGCGGAAAAGTTCCGGCTCTTCTCGAAATGTACGGATTAACCCCTGCATCAGTGGTCGCCAAAGCAAAAGAAGCTATAGCGAAGAAACGCTGAATTTAGCAATTGGTGCATAAAATAATTTTTGCGAAATTGAAAATAAAACTCGCAGGGCTTGGAATTTTCATCCGATCCCTGCGATTATATTTGTTTATTTGATTCTTATAAAAGCAAATGCTTTAAAATATCCTCTTGAAGAAGTAAAACCTAATGTTTTAAAATATCCTTTTGAAGAAGTAAATCCGATCATTTTCTTTCCCTGCACGGAAGACCGCAGCAGGCACATTTAGGCGAACGCGCCGTACAAATTTCACGTCCGTATAACACAAGTCTGTGGCAAAAATCCGACTGCTCTTCTTCCGGTATGACCGAAACTAAAATACGTTCTATTTTTAAAGGATTTTTTTCATCTGGAGAACAAAATCCAAGCCTTCCTGACAACCGTATGCAATGCGTATCGCATACGATTGCGGGTTTTCCGTAAATATCACCCAAAATCAAATTGGCAATTTTACGGCCTACTCCGTCAAGTGACAGTAATTCCTCTATTGTATCAGGAACAATTCCGCCGAATTTTTCGCAAAGAGTACGGCAGGACGATTTTATATTTTTCGCTTTTGTTTTATAAAGTCCGCAGGATTTTATATACTCTTCCAGCTCCGATATATCACAAGAAGCCATACTATATACATCGGGGTAACGCGAAAAAAGTTTTTCTGAAACTAAATTAACGCGTACATCGGTGCATTGCGCCGATAATACCGCCATGATAAGCAGTTTCCAGGGGTCTCCTTTGTATTTTAATTCGCAGCTTGCCTCTGGATATTTTTTTTTGAGATATTCTATTATTTCAAGAGTGTTTTTATTATCTATAAAAATGGTTTTATCATCCATAAAAAAATGTTTTAAGTGTTTATAAATATTTTGTGGTTATGGTTTATTTTGAAAAACTATATAATTCACAATCAAAATCGCGGGCTAGAATGACAGCTAAACGGGCGATAGGCAATCCGACGATATTATAATAATCGCCGTCTATTTTTTCAACGAACAATCCGGCGAAATCCTGTATTCCGTACGCTCCGGCTTTATCGGTCACGCATTGTATTTTTAAATAATGATCTATCTCGCCGTTTGTTAACTTGCGGAATGTTACTGCCGTTTTAACATACTCGACGGTTAGTTTTTCTTTATTTCCGACCGCGAGACCCGTGTATACAAAATGAGTCGAACCGCTCAAATTACCGAGCATAAAACGGGCGTGCTCTACATCATCGGGTTTGCCGTAAACTTCACCGTTATAATCTACGACCGTATCGGCGGCAATTACTATCGATTCCGGTGAAACTATATCGGAAACGGCATAAAATTTACGGCAGGCAAGACCGCAAACAATTTTTGAAGTATCTTTTATCTCGGAAGGAAGAGTTTCATTCGCATCCTGTACCGCAATTTCAAATTCAATCCCTAAATTTTCTAAAATCTCTCTTCTCCTTGCCGATTTTGAAGCGAGAATTAATTTTTTTCCGGTCATAATATTTTCAGCTTCCGTATTTATTTTTACAATAATTTTTATTTAAATTCCGGTCGAACCGAATCCGCCTGCTCCCCGGCTTGTTTCGTCAAGTTTATCCGTAACAGTAAAATTTGCCGAAAATACCGGTACAAACATAAGCTGTGCAATTCTGTCACCCGGGTTTATTGTATACGGTGCGTTCCCCCGGTTAACCAGCGTAACATACATTTCTCCTCTGTAATCGCTGTCAATAACCCCTGTCCCGTTTGACAGAGTAATTCCGTATTTTGTTCCGAGTCCGCTTCTGGCAAAAATTAATGCAACTATGTCATCTCTTCCTGTCGAAATCGCAATTCCGGTCGGAATCGGAATCATCATACCACATTCGAGTATAAAGGGTTCTTCTATGCAGGCGCACAAATCACACGCTGCCGATCCCTCTGTAGCGTATTCCGGAATAACTGCGTTATTACGCATTTTTATTATACGCACATCTATTCTATTCTTTTTTTCGTTCATAAACTTCCGGTTTAACTCCGATCCTTTTATTTTTGCGGGATTCTTTTGATTTGAATATTTTTATCCGGCGGCAATTTATTTTTTGCCGCAGATATCACTTTTAAAACATCCGATTTGTTTTCGTTTGTAAAAATAAAATGCTGTCCGTAAATTGAAATATCTTTTAATTTATCGGTTTGATCAAGCATATATGTCACGCATGAATTATATAAAATATCGAAAGCTCCCCTGTGTATAACCGGGAAAACCGCACCGGTCCTATCGCGGAGCAAATTCGATCCGACTCTTTTATGCATCAGCATGAGAGGATGTCTGCCGTATACAACCGCGCTTTTTAAAATATAAACTTTTTCACCCGATTCAGTTTCTGCTAAAGCGGAAATGTCACGCATTTGCGGCATGGTAAGTTCAGACGAAAGTATCAGCTCGGAAAGCCCCAGACCGGCATAATATTTTGCCGCGGATGAGTTGTAAATATTCAATCTGAAATCTCCGCATACGATAAAACCATGTTTTTTGGCAAGTCCGATATGCCCTGCGTTTCCGCAAAGGGCATATTTTGCTCCGAGAGAACGGCAGCTTTTTAGTTTTTCATTAACGGACTCCATGTTTTTGTCAAATATCACCGGCGGTAATATCACACCAGAGGCAAATCTTCCGTCAAAGCTTTCAAGAGGAAGATAAACTATATCAAAACAATGGCTCTTCGGTATTTGTTCCGCGGATAAAAATGAAGCGGAAAGCACGGGCTTCAAAGGTAGTTTCGATTTGTTTTTATCGGTAATAAATATTTTATCGGGAATTTTTATTTCCTTGCGTTCGTTAATTATTTTCGGCAGTGATATGTTTAAATCCCTGAAATTTGCTTTATTCTCAAAGCTTGATTTTTTATCGTCCTCCGATCGGAAACCGTTCATTTGAATCCCTATTTTCCCCGTGTAATAAGCATCCGTAAAACCTCCCCGGGAAAAAACATCCGCCAGCAAATCGTTTTCTTCTTTGGTCGCGCACCGATTTTCGCAAAGCAACCGGCGGTAAACGGAAGTAACCGTATAAACATAAGAGGGGCTTTTCATACGCCCTTCTATTTTTAACGAAGCAACACCGGATTCAATAAGAGACGGTATATGGGAAGCCAGGCAATTATCTTTTAAACTCAGCGGATAATCCGAACCGTTATATTTCATACGGCAGGGCTGGGCACACATTCCCCTGTTTCCGCTTCTTCCTCCGATGAATGACGACATCAGGCATTGTCCCGAATATGAAACGCAAAGTGCGCCGTGAATAAACATTTCTATTT
>JAVBPA010000109.1:0-14082 GCA_031549925.1 Eubacteriales bacterium | reverse complement strand
AAATGCAGGCTATGAGTTGAGCTCATAGTTTTCACATCTGACTTGTCCCCCCGCCTACACACCCTTTACACCCAGTAATTCCGGATAACGCTCGCCACCTACGTATTACCGCGGCTGCTGGCACGTAGTTAGCCGTGGCTTTCTCTTCGGGTACCATCACTTGCTTTTTCCCCGTTAACTAAGGTTTACAATCCGAAGACCTTCTTCCCTCACGCGGCGTCGCTGGGTCAGACTTTCGTCCATTGCCCAATATTCCCCACTGCTGCCTCCCGTAGGAGTCTGGACCGTTTCTCAGTTCCAATGTGGCCGTTCAACCTCTCAGTCCGGCTACCGATCGCTGACTTGGTGGGCCGTTACCTCACCAACTATCTAATCGGACGCGAGCCCATCTTACCTCGGCTTTCGCCTTTGATATATCTCCCATGCGGGTTTTATATGTTATGCGGTATTAGCGTCCGTTTCCAGACGTTATCCCTCTTCGTAAGGCAGGTTGCTCACGCGTTACTCACCCGTCCGCCACTAAGCATCATTGCTGCTGCTCCGTTCGACTTGAATGTGTTATGCACGCCGCCAGCGTTCATCCTGAGCCAGGATCAAACTCTTCATCAGAGTTCCTATGCTCTCAGTACCTCTCGGTACTGTTAATTACTTTTCTTTTTCGTGTGTTTGGTCGCTTGGAATCTCTTTGCTCCGGTTCCGCTTCTCAGCTTCCCCTTCCTCTTTCCATTCCAATGCTTGTTTTTTTCTCTTATCCGCCTAGCTCTCCTTTTCGGTTCACTCGGCGTTTCTGAATTGACGAGATTTCTTTTTCGCTTATCTCTGACAGTCCGCTCCGCATCTCTCGATCCTTCGCTTACTCTGTCTTCTCTAAGCTCTTTTTCTTTCTCTATTGTTGTTCAATTTTCAAAGACCAGCTCGCTGCTCTCCCTCTTCCGCCTCATTCCCTCTCGGTTACTTGACCTCTCGGTTACTTGACCTCTTTGGCGCAGCTTTAGTAGTATAGCATTTTTATTGTTTTATGTCAACACTTTTTATGCAAAAATACTGTTTAATTTATTTCGAAAATTTATTCATTTTTTTGTGCAAAACGTACAAACACATTGGTTTTTGCTATATAAACGATGATATATCGTTTTTTAACTGTGATATTATCTTTTTTTCGAGACGTGATATGTATGATTGCGATATTCCAAGCATGTCCGCAACTTCTTTTTGTGTTAATTCTTTTCCGCTTTTAAATCCAAATCTCAATTCAATAATTTTTTGTTCTCTGATATCAAGTTTGGAAATAGCTGATGCGATTGTTTTTTTGTCTTCTTCATTTTCGATATCTACAAACAAATTGTCTTCATCGTTGCCCAGTAAATCGGATAAAAGCAATTCGTTTCCGTCATAATCAGTATTAAGCGGTTCATCAATTGACATTTCATTGTTTTTTGATGAATTTTTTCTAATAAACATCAATATTTCATTTTCAATGCACCTTGATGCGTATGTAGCCAATTTGATATTTTTATCTGTTTTAAAAGTGTTAATAGCTTTTATCAAACCTATAGTTCCGATAGATATTAAATCTTCGAGTCCGACTCCTGTGTTTATAAATTTTTTTGATATATATACTACTAATCTTAAATTACGCTCTATTAATAAACCGCGAAGATCCGGTTCTTCATCAAGACGCATAATAACAGATGCTTCCTCCTCTTCTGTGAGGGGAGGAGGAAGTGATTCTGTTCCGTTAATATAGAATAATTCATTTTCAGATAATATAAATTTTTTATATTTTAATATTTTTTCGATTATCTTTATTATATTTATAAAATATCTATTCATTATTTATACCTCTTATATTATTTCCGCAGGAGCAATAGCTTCATATCCTCCGAAATTTTTGTGATCATTATAAACAGCAATACATGCTTCCCGGCATATATCGTTAACTACCACCTGATCCGGTATGAATCCTATAACAATTCCGCTGTATCCTACCGTTGTCACCGGAATTAATCTTATTTTTTTTATGTATTTATAACCGATAGTGCTTATTTTTTCAGTATCGTTGTGTTTTATAATATGTTTTATTTCCGCCGGCAATATATTTTCGATTGTTTTATAATTTGTTATAATTACCGGTATACCCGAAATCGGTTCACGCAATAAATTTCCGCTGTCATACAAGCATGTAAAAGTTGTTTCTAAATTATCGTTTATTATTTTTACTTTTAAAACTTTTTCAATTCTTTTCCTATTAATAATACGTCCCGCAATGATTGATATAACAGCGCTTACAGCAGCTATTATTAATATTGTTACCGGAGATGCTTCATTATATATAGTTGTTATTCCGCCGTTTATGTATATATATTTATTTTTATTTATGATATTATAAACAGCGGTCATCGTTCCGCCTAAAACAAAGCTGATAACCCAAAATAAAATTGATGCCCGTAAAAAAAATAATTTATTATCTTTTCCGAAAACTATAAAACACATAAAAATTGATACGGATATATGTATTATTATAGATAAAATATTATTTCCTGTATATAATAATGAAGCAACGCTGTACAGCGAACCTATTACAGCCGAAATAAACAGTGTAATGGTTTTGGCTTTATAACGCATTATTTTAGATGAAATAAACATTGATAAAAAATCCATACTGAAATTAATTATAAATAATATGTCGCCGTATATAATTTGTTCCGTATTCATCACCTCGATTTTACATTATAATTATATTATCTTTTTAACAAAAAATGTGTCACAGGCGTGTGCGGTATAATAAATGTTTTTGAGCGGGAAATAAAAGAAACGGGTATTACACCCGTCTCATGTTATATTTAATTATTTAATGTCATTTTTTATATCCGGTACCACATGTCAAGATATGCCCGGACAATTTTTATCATATTTTCATAAACACTCGACATATAAGCGGTTTGTGTAAAATAATTAATAGAAGCTTTTTTGCCGTTTAAACATTTTTGTGTTAAAAAACCTTCTTCTATCAATTTTTCAGTACTTTCAATTCCCGCTGCCATCGAAGCGTTTTTTACTAAATATTCCAGCAGAAATGGAGTGCTGTCTCTTTCAAGGGCTGTCCAGATATTAACCTTACATACACCGTCGTCAGCTAATTTTAAAATTTGATTATTGCTCACAGAGGAAGCTCCGTGCAATACAATTTTAGAACCGATAACATCACATATAGCTTTTGCGGCTTCTGCGTGATACATCAAATCTTTTCCCGAGGCACGGTGTTCCGTCCCCAGGTTTGCCACAATCATATCAACTCCGGTTTCGTTTATATACTTTAATGCGTCTGACGCTGTCGTAATGCTGTTGTGGGTATCGCCGCCGGCATCGATTATCTCATCGCAAGCACCCTCTATCATTATTTTTCCGCCCATTTTATTTACATAAGCAGATGTTTTCTTAATGTTTTCTTCAAAAGGCAGAGCTGAAGCATCATACATTATTGAAGAAAATCCTTCGAGAGAAGTGTTTATAAGCTCTAAGTCGTCATCATGTTGAATATGGTCCAAATGAATCATAACATCAACATTCGGGTAAGCTTTTGATAATATTTCAACATCGGATTTAAATAATTGCAGCCCTATATCCCATTTTCTGGTACGCGAATAATAAACTGCTTGCGGACGGTGAGAATACTGTACGGTTATTGCAATTGTTATAGGAATATTTTTTATATTATTTTCGTTTGCAAATTGGTTAGCAGCTTCGAAAATAGCCTCTGTTGTAGTTAAATTTTCGCTGCATATACAAGGTATGACCCATTTATTTTCAGCTGCTTTTTCGTATATTTTTTTTACTTCGCTGTATTTTGTGATTATCGGCATCTATAAATTACTCCGTTCTGTTTTACTGACTTGATATTTTATATATGATACTTGATACTTGACTTGACATTACTGTTTTGTAATATTATAATATAACAATAATAAAATTGCAATATAATAGCTATATTATAAATAATAGTTATATTATAAATAATAGGTGGTGTTTTAATTGATATTTTTAGGACTTGATACCGGAAGTACGGGTTGTAAATGCGTAGCTTTCCGGGAAGACGGTGTTCAAATAGCTTCCTCTTATATAGAATATAAAACGGATGCGGGCCATGCTGATATTGACGCGGATGAAATCTGGACAGGAGCTTGTAATGTTATATCATCGGTAGCCGCTAAAATCGATTCTTCCGATATAAAAGCAATCGGGATTACTTCATTCGGCGAAGCCAGTGTAGCGGTTGATAAAAACGGTAAAATATTATCTCGTTTTATGATGTATACAGACCGGCGCGGTTTAATCGAAACACAAAAAATAATCGATAAAGTCGGTTATGAACGTATAATGTATCTGACATGTGAAAAACCTGATCCGATGTATTCACTGCCTAAAATTATGTGGACTCTCGATAATGTGGCGGGTGTGCGTGAAAATGTTTGGAAATTCTTTCAGGTTTCAGACTTTTTGTGCTATAAATTAACCGGTGAAGCGAAAATGTCGGCAACTCTTGCCTGCCGTACAATGGCTTATAATGTTGAAATGGGTATTTGGGATAAAGAGCTTCTCGAAGCCGGAAACATAGACGAATCACAAATGCCTGAGGTAGTTCCCTGCGGTTCTATTGTAGGTGATGTTTTAAATTCCGTTGCGGAGAAATTAAACCTTCCTAAAAACATATCTGTTATAAATACTTCGCAGGATCAAGTGGCTGCCGCTGTCGGAGCGGGTGTTCTTGAAGTCGGACAAGCTGTTGACGGAACTGGTTCCGTTGAATGTATAACTCCTGTTTTTGATAAAATAATACGGGACAGAGAATTCCCGAATCATAATTTCGTATGCGTTCCTCATGCCGAAAGCGGAAAATATGTAACTTATGCTTTCAATTGGGCGGGAGGAGTTTTACTTAAATGGTTCCGCGATTGTTTCGCTTCGCATATGAAAGAAGAAGCCAAACAAAAAAATATCAGCGTTTACCGTATGCTTGATGAAAGCTGTCCTTCTGAAATGAATGATATAATCGTAGTACCGCATCATATGGGAGCCGGAGGAACACCTGATATGGTGCCTTCTGCCAAAGGAACTATTACCGGCATGAACATGAAAACCACAGTTAACGATATATACCGGGCTACCCTTGAAGGCTTGACTTTTGAAATGGCATATAATATAAATTCGTTAAACAGCTTTGGAATCGAAATCGGAGCTCTGAAAGCTACCGGAGGAGGTTCGTCAAGTCAGTTATGGCTTCACATGAAAGCGGATATATTTAACCGTCCGATAACTCCTCAAAAAACCGATGAAGCGGGAGCTCAGGGTTGTGCGATGATGGCGGGAACTGCGATTGGTGTATATAAAAATCTGCAAGAAGCCGCGGATATATTTGTAAAATCGGGCGAGACTGTATACCCTGATGATAATAATGTCAAATATTATATCGAAAAATATCAAAAATACATGGAGATTCGCAATAAATTATTATATTCTTTTAATTAAAGGAGAACTTTGATGACTACATTTGCCCTGTATTTCGGAAACAGAGGATTTTTTCCGGAATCGCTTATAGCCTCAGCCAGAGTTGAAATGATAAAAGCTGTTACTGACGCAGGATACGGATATATTATACCGGACGAAGCTTTGACAAGATACGGAGCTGTCGAAACTAAAGCGGAAGGACGTGTTTACGCCAAATGGCTGAGCGAACACAAAGGCGAATATGACGGAGTTATATTATGCCTTCCGAACTTCGGAGATGAAAACGGAGCTATTGCGGCTCTTGAAGAATGCGGGACTCCGATATTGATACAAGCTTATCCCGATGAAATCGGTAAAATGGATTTTGCGCGCCGCCGTGATTCCTATTGCGGAAAATTTTCTATTATGGATGTTTTCCATCAATACAGATTACCTTTTACCGTTTTCGAACCTCATGTCGTACATCCTCTTTCATCAGAATTTAATTCTAATTTAAACGATTTCGCAATGGTGTGCCGCGTTGCAAACGGTATGAAAAAATTTTCTATCGGAGCTATCGGCGCACGTACAACAAAATTTAAAACTGTAAGATATGATGAAATAGCTTTACAGAAATATGGTATAACAGTTGAAGCTTTTGATTTGTCGGAATTATTTTGGCGCGTTTCAAAATATAGTGACAGCGACGAAAAAATATTATGCCGCGAAAAAGAATTATTGTCATATGCAAATTGCTCCTGCGTTCCCGCAAATAAAATGAAAACTCTTGCCAAAGTAAGCGTTGTTATCGATGATTTTATTTCGGATTATATGCTTGACTGCGTAACTTTACGTTGCTGGGAGGAAATGCAGACGGTACTCGGTGTAGCCCCGTGCGTTCTGCTCGGATTTTTAAATAACCGGGGAATGGTAGCTTCCTGTGAAATAGATTTGTGTTCGGCGATAAATATGCAGGCTATGAAATTGGCTTCAGGCAAACCGACAATGTGTCTTGACTGGAACAATAACTACGGTTCTGATCCGGATAAAGTTATTTTATTCCACTGCGGACCCGTTGCAGAATCTCTGATGGAAGAAGGCGGATTCGTTTCAGATCATAAAATGTTCGCAAAAGCAAACCCTGACAGCGGCTGGGGAAGCGATGAAGGCCGTATAAAAGCCGGGGATTTTACATATTCCAATTGTATTACCGAAAACGGAAAATTGATTGTATACGCGGGTGAGGGGTGTTTTACGGGAGAAGAAATAGAAAAAGAATTTTTCGGATGCGGCGGAGTTGCACAAATACAAAATCTTCAACCAAAACTTATTAAAATGGGACGCGGCGGTTTCAGACATCACACGGCAGTAGGTATGGGCAATATGCAAAAAGCGTTGCTTGAAGCATTCAGTGTATATCTGGGATATGAAATTTTTGAACTTTAAAATTTTTTCATTCGGTTACAATAACCGCGTTTTATAATTATTTAATATATTAAAATCATTTGTTTTTCATATTATCTTTTTAATGTTTTTTGTCTTGAAATGAAATAAATTTTAAAATAAAAATAAATTAAACAAAAAAAGAAGAAGTTCCAGACAGTTTTTGTAAAACTACAAATTGCGGGAACTTCTTTTATATTTATATTATTTTGTTTAATTCGCAATAAATCCTCTGCGCTATATTTAACATTCCCAAATCACCCGGATGTGCCGCAACGCCGGCATGCTCAAACAATCCGTCAGCTCTCATTTGTGCAAGAGAACCTAAATCATGCAGTTTAACAAGCGGATAATTACGGTCAAATGCAATTTTTGATATTGTGTTTACAAGAATTTCATTTTCCCAAAAAGGAGTAGTCATAATAATTTTCGCTCCGTTTTCAGAAAACAAATCACAGATATCGCAAAAACCTTCGTACAAAGTTTTTTTATAATCATTTGCTTTACTGACATCAACGTTTTCGGCAATTCTGAAAATAACAATATCAGCATTATAATCAACGGCATTTTTTACATCATCATTATCTTTTAAGAGATTAACTTCCCACCAACCTCTTTCAAGAGAAGACATATTAACTCCGGTTAATTCATTTGGAGCTATCATTTTACCAAGGATATGTACAAAATCTTTATCGGGTTCAGAAGCTGCCATTCCGCAATCGAGATACCATCCGATATGAGGTGCTTCACCGTGCCTGGTTATGGAATTCCCTAAAACAATTATTTTTTTCATTTGTAAAAAACCTCAAACTTTTATATTATTCGGTATATCTTTTAATTATATCACAGATATTGTCAATCAATTTTTCTGTTTCGTTTGATTCGCTGTTTATTTCAGCATATTTTATAGTTTCAAATTTTTTTGTTATATCGTCAATTATTTCGTCAAATTGTTGAATTATCAATTTTTTATTTATTTCACGCGGAGTATCGGAAACCGAAATAGCCATTTTTTCTTCGCGGAGACAAAATATTAATACAGAATAAGAATATTTTAATTTTTCGCTTAAGCTTTTGCATAAATACAACTGTGATAAAAAATATTTATAATTTCTCTTTTTTAATACAGCTTCCTTTTTATATTCAATAACTGATGAGGCATCCATTTTTATTTCTTCGTCCTGATAATCTTTTATCTCAAAAGAATCGATTTTTTCAGTTTTATATAAAAATATTCTATTTAAAAATTCTAATATGAATGTCATAATATTATTAAAAGTAGTCTTTATAAGCATCCATATTCTTTTATAGCGGATAACAATAAAAAATAAAATAACCGCCGCAAGTATAATAAAAGAAATAATAAATATAATCAGCGCAATATTCCCTGCTTCATCAAAACCGCTGATAATTCCGCCGAAAATTTCTTTTTTAATATTATCGGATATTACTATTTCTTCATATACATCATTATTTGCGTTTTTTAGCTTAAAAAAACTAAATATAAATATTCGTATCCATACAACAAAATTTAATATGAGCGGGAAAAATAAACCGAATATCACAGCTGCGATAATTAACAATACAATGATTATTACTAAATTATACAGTTGAGCCGAAATCGGAACATCCGTATTCATCGCACTTGCGTATATTTTTTGTAAATGTCCTTGATTTAATAAAATAAGACTTGATATAAAAAATATTACCGCGCTGAGAGAAGTGTTTAAATTATAGGATTGATTATAAAAAACATTTATAATCGAATCGATAACCAATAAAAATGACATAGGTATTATTGTTCTTGGAGAAATTATCCTGTTGTAAGGATAAAACCAAATAACAATACCGCCTACCAAAAGCCCTATAATAGAGATTGCTACTATATACGGTACGAAATTATATATATCATATGCATTTCCTCTGATTTTTGACTGATTAATAAAAATTTGATTTACCAGAGGAACTGATAAAAAACCGATTATTATTGAAACAGCAATAGAAAACACTATATGTTTTTTATCTACAAAGTTTGTTGTTTTTTCGTATGAATTATTATCGGAAACGCGTTTTACTTTAAATAAAGCGCAATATAACGATTGTAAACCATAACCGGATAAAATAACAAAAAATGTAATAAAAAAAACTATAATATAATTAAGTTTGATTGTCCATTGTATCATACTGTATATAAACGGTGAAATTAAAGCAGAAACCGATATTACAGCCAATAATTTATGTATAAAATTATTATAGCTTTTTATTTTATTATTTATAATATTTTTATTATTCATAATGTTTATATGTATGTTTTATAATATACCGAAACATTCGGCGGTATATAAGCTATGTTTTGATTTACTGTCATAACGTAAAATATAACATGAATTCCGTTTTTTTCTAATATGTCATGGAAAATAATCATTCTCTCATCAATATAAGAGGATATTATTATTATATTTCCGCCGTCTGAATAAAGATACGGATTTAAAATTATATAATCCATCATTTTATCAAAAGGGCATGAAATTTCCAGTTTTAAGGAAGCAAGCATCCTAAACGCGCTTAAAATATCGTTTTTCCCGCGGTATGTCGGTGTGACCAATACTTTTTTTCCGATATCATCTTCTTCATTAACGCAGTCTGCTATATTTTCGGCGGGAGTATTGGCAAAAATACGAACCGGTATATTATCCGAAGATATTTTATCTAAAATCGAAGCACAAACTGTTATGCACATTTCTATATGTTCGGGGGATGAGGGTTCGTTTATATGGAGTTCTATCGGGCGGGACTGCATGTTCAATATTATATTAAACCGGTTGATTTCAGTGTAATCTTCGACATTGACCATTAGTTTGTCGTGAGCTGCGGTAGATTTCCAATTTATCGATTTCATCGGATCAAAAGAATTGTATTCGCGTGTTCCGGAAATTAACATAGGATCCGAAAGCAATGCCCTTGCTACAATAACATCTCCTTCATTATAAAAAGATGAAGTAAAATGTTTTTCCAGATTTATTGCCTGCGGAAAAACAACTATTTGATTTTTTTGCGATTTTTCAATTTTAATTTCTTTGGAATTTGAATTAAGCCCCAATAAATCGTTTGTAACAAGCAACGCTTTGTTGATATTGTAAATTCCCCGAATTTGACAGGTTATCCGCCATCTTCTTTTTACCATGCCATTGTTTCTTAAAACGAAAACGCTTTGATTATAATCTATTAACTTATCGCGTTTTCCTTTCTTTTTTGTTTTGTCATTAAGGCAAAACTTTAACCCATGCGGAAGAGTTGTATCAACACGGACGGAAGCAATGGGAAGAGTTTTAGCATTTACTATTTCTTCATATATAAATATATCTTCCCCCGCAAATACTTCTTTCGCGCTTATTGATACATCATAATAAATATTATCAAATGTATATTTGTTGTATATTTTACTTTGCAGTATATATACGATTAATACAGATAATATAATAATCAGCAATATCATATTTATATCTCCGCTTTTTTATATGGGAGCGGGAACTTTTTCCAATATATAATCGATTATATTTTCATTTGATTCGGATAATCTTATTGTATTCTGCGATCTTGATATAATACGGTGTGAAAGAACCGGTACAGCCATGGTTTTTACATCGTCCGGCAATACATAACTTCTGTTTTCACAAGCTGCCCAAGCCTGAGAAGCACGCATTAGGGCGAGTGTTCCTCTCGGACTGACTCCAAGCTTTACTCTTTCGTTTTCCCTTGTTTCAGATGTTATCGCAATTATATATTCTTTTACAGCTTCCGAAACTTTAATTTTGCTGACAAGAAGTGAAGCTTCAAGCAGTTTTTCTTTAGTGCATACAGAATTAATAATATCAAGAGGAGTTTTATCATTATATTCGTCTAAAATATGTTTTTCTGATATTTTATCGGGATATCCCAAAGATATTTTCATAAAGAAACGGTCAATTTGTGCTTCCGGAAGAGGGAAAGTTCCGTGTGATTCAATCGGATTTTGAGTTGCGATTACAAAAAACGGTTTCTCCAGTTTATATGTAACACCGTCAACCGTTGTCTGAAATTCCTGCATACTTTCAAGCAGGGCTGATTGAGTACGCGGTGTTGTCCTGTTAATTTCATCAGCTATAACTATATTTGAAAATATCGGACCGCGGCGGAATATAAATTCATTTGATTTTTGATTGTAATAGTTTATTCCGGATATATCGGACGGCAGCAGATCCGGTGTAAATTGTATTCTTTTGCAATCCGCTTCGAGAGACTTTGCCAAAGCCCGGGCAAGATTGGTCTTCCCCGTTCCGGGTATGTCATCTATCAAAACATGTCCCCCGCAAAGAAGCGAAGTCAGCACATACCGTATTTGTTTTTCTTTTCCGTAAATAACATTACTTATATTATCAGATAATGTTTTATAAACATAAGAAATTGTTTCTTGCGGTTCTAATACGCTTTTATAATCAGCATCCATTTATTCGCTCCTCTTAAACATATATTTTTTTTATTATAACATCAAAACCATTTATATACAACATATAT
The DNA here is from genome assembly GCA_031549925.1 of Eubacteriales bacterium. Classification (GTDB taxonomy): domain Bacteria; phylum Bacillota; class Clostridia; order Oscillospirales; family CAG-272; genus JAVBPA01. Next base: position 2,601 of record JAVBPA010000109.1, on the reverse strand, counting down.
TCATAAAAAAAAGTCTCATATAGAGACTTTTAATATTTTTTATTGTTTATCCATTTTACGGATAGCTCCGCGTCTTATTTTACCGTTGAATGTTTTAGGAAGTGATTCTACAAATTCAACTATTCTCGGATATTTATAAGGAGCGGTATGGTTTTTGACATAATCCTGAACTTCTTTTTTCATCGCTTCTGTAACCATAATACCTTTAACCGGAACTATCGTCGCTTTTACAACCTGACCTCTCATTTCATCCGGAACACCTGTTACGGCACATTCCAAAACAAACGGAAGCTCCATAATAACGCTTTCTATTTCAAATGGCCCTATGCGGTAACCGGATGATTTTATCAAATCGTCGCTGCGTCCGACATACCATAAATAACCGTCCTCATCTTCCCAAGCCATATCTCCTGTATGGTAAACATCGTCATACCAAACAGCCTCGGTTTGTTCGCGTGCGATTTTATCATCAGCAGTGTCGTCATAATATCCCAAAAATAATCCGCAGGGTTTGTTGTCTTTTGTTCTTATACAGATTTCACCGGATTCTCCCGTTTTACATTCTTTTCCTTCATTATCTAAGAGAACCATATCATATAAAGGGCTGGGTTTGCCCATTGAACCGATTTTGCATTCCATACCGAACAAATTACCGATGGATAATGTGGTTTCTGTTTGACCGAATCCTTCCATCAAGGAAACTCCCGTAGCTTGTTTGAATTGATTGTAAACTTCCGGATTTAAAGCTTCGCCTGCGGTAGTGGCATATTTTATTGAAGATAAATCATAAGCTGCCAAATTTTCTTTTATGAACATACGGAACATAGTAGGAGGAGCGCAGAAAGTATCGATATTATATTTTTTAAACATCGGGAAAATATCGACAGGTTCAAATTTATCAAAATCATAAACGAAAACAGCAGCTCCGCTCATCCATTGGCCATATATTTTCCCCCACATTGCTTTACCCCATCCTGTGTCGGAGATCGTAAAATGAAGCCCGCGTTCGTTAACATTATGCCAATATTTCCCCGTGATAAAATGCCCGAGCGGATAAGTATGGCTGTGTATGACTAGTTTAGGTTCTCCGGTTGTTCCGGACGAAAAATACATCAGCATAAAATCATTTCCGCAGGCAGTATCTTCGGTTCTGTCAAAAACATCGGAATAAGATGTAAATGAATTGTCAAAAAAGTCCCAGCCATCAACTTCGCTTTTTACAACAATTTTATTTTTTATATTGCTGTATTCAGATAAAGCTTCATCTATTTGATTTACCGTATCGTTATCAGGAGTTGAAATAACGCTGCTGACACCTCCTGTTTTGAAACGGTAAACAAAATCTTTTTTCATCAGCATATTTGTAGCGGGTATTACGGAAGCACCCACTTTGCATAAAGCCATCAGAATTACCCAGAATTGCCAGTGACGTTTCAGAGTAAGCATAACTCTGTCGCCTTTTTTTATTCCGCGGTCAACAAAATAATTCGCCGCTTGATTTGAAAGCTGTGATAATTGTTTATATGAGAAAAACATATCATTCTTGTTTTTATCGACATATACCAGCGCGACATCATCAGGTCTTTCAAGAGCTATTTTATCCAGCACATCATATGCGAAATTGAATTTTTCTTTATTTGGAAATTTTATATTACGGAGATAACCTTCCTCAGTTTCTTCCGCTTCAATAAAATTAAAATAATTTTTCAATTTTGTTTTCTCTTTTTCATTTGTTTCAAGCAATCCGTTGTAATCAGCCGCATGGCCGTGAACATCCATAACAACCGCAATAAAATTACAATCACATCCTCCGATCGCAATCATGCCGTGAGGTTCGCTGCTGTTATAATAAACACTGTCCCCCGGATTTAAAACATCGGAATGTCCCGCTATATCTATTTTTAATTTACCATCCAGTATATAATTAAATTCTTCGCCCTCATGCTTTGATAAAGGAATAGGTTTTTTTTGAGCATCTTCGTCATATTTGGCGCAAACGACGAAAGGTTCGGAATTTCTTCCCCGGAAATTTGCCGCCAGATGATTATAATTAAATCCGTGGCGTCTTGTCAGAGGCATACCCTCACCTTTTCTGATTATAGAAAAAGAAGAAAGCTTAGCATTGTCTCCGGAAATAAGTTCTGTTATATCAACCTCGAACTCACGGGCGCAATTATACAAAAAAGTAAAAGAAAAATCATTTTTACCGGATTCGGAATCATTATAAAAATCAACCGATGTGTTGGTTACTTCCGCCATACGCTGAACTGTTTTACCGGTGATTTGTCGCAGTTCTGTTATTCTTTTTGCGATTTGTTTTATTTGGTTTTCCATTATATACCCTCCAAAAAATAAAAAAAGCCCGTGAGCGGATACAATTTCCGCATCACAGGACGAGAATAATCTCGCGGTACCACCTGTATTCGGCTTTTAGATATAATAACATATCAAAAAAATGCCACACTCACGGGGTCAATCAACCCTTCTGCCTTAACGCGGCATTATCGTCGCCGTTTACTTACATCATAAAAAATAATGATAGGTTCAACCGCGCCGCTCCGGAGTGATTTGTTATACTATTACTGTCATCCGCTTTCAGCT
>JAVBPA010000076.1:0-9794 GCA_031549925.1 Eubacteriales bacterium | reverse complement strand
TATTAACTACGCAATTGATTTTATAATATTCATTATATAAATGATATTTTAATATCCTTAAGAATATTTTTATCTTCTCATAAAAATTTCTGTTTTTTGTTCGGCTGTTGTTTTTGTATTAATTAAGTCGAACAGCTTCTTTAAAAATACATATTCCATTCCGCTGCCTGATGGTGCGGGATGTTTTTTTGTTTGTTTTAAACCTTCGTTTACAAATATTAATGCCGCTTCAGTATTTTTACAAATAAAAAATTGGAAATACGCAATAGTTCTTATATATGATATTTCGGCGTAAGAATTAAACAACATTCCTGATACTTCCGACATTTTAAAATATTGTTCGGCTGTTTCGGTTTTACACAAGCGCGAATTTATAAAACACAGTTCATTTAATACAATTTTTTTGATTTTTTGCGGTAAACGGCTGATATTTTCGGTAAAATAATTACATATAATATTCAAATTGTCTTTTTCATCTTTGTCGAGTGCATGATAATATTTTATAAGCAGCAAAAGTGAATCAATATATTCAATTTCACCGGTTTTATTAATTGACTCAAGATCTATTTCAAAAGGTTTTACGATTGTTTCGGTTTTTATATCAATCTCTGTTTTCGCGGATTTTTCTGAAAGTTGTTCTATAAATTCTTCTTTTGTTTCAATTTTTATATCGGATTCCATTAACTCTGAGTTATTTACTGCTTCTTCATTTTCTGCTTTATCGGTTGTATTTTTTGGTTCTGCTGTTTCTATTTGTATAATTTCTGCTGCAACAACAGTTTCTGCTGCAACAACAGTTTCTGTTTTTTCTTCGGTATCTTCTGTTGTTTCTTCGGTATCTTTTGATGCTTCTGTTGTTTCTTCTGTACCTGTTTTTTCGTTTATACTGCTTGATTTTATATTAATATTGGTTTCATCTGTTGAATCAAAATAATAATCATCGCAAACATTAATATTTTCCTCTGATTTATCATTAAAAGATAACTCAATTGCCGCATTTTCATCGTTATCATTTATTTCATCGTTTTTTATATCCAGCAACTCATCTGAACTTTCATCCGATAATCCGTAAGAGGATATAATTTTTTCAAGCAATTGTTTGCTGCTTTGATTTGATGATATTACAGGAATTTTATTTTCATTAACAGATTGAATCTTTTTTCTTATTTTTAATTTTATTAAAATATTATCTATGATCTTGTTAATTGATAATAAAATTTTATTGTTTTCAAGAGGTATGCTACCCCAAAAAACCAATTTATTATTTTCCATTTCAGAAGGTCTGATACCTATTCTGTTTTGTGTTTCAAAATAATAATATTCTATATATTTTTCTGTTTTGGAAATATTATTTATTATAATGCTAATAATTTGCCAATCCGAAAGAATTTTGCCGTATGTAAAAAAGAATTCGTACAATATTCTCAGTATACAAAATACAGCAGCCGTCAAAAATATATTTTTCCATCCTCTTGTATCAACGATAAGCGATATTACCGAAAAAACGAGAGAAAACACCAAATTGCAAATGATTCCCGATGTAAAATAGTATACAGTTTTACTTATTTTAATATCAGCTTCCGGGAGAAGCATGTCAAGACGAGGTATGAATTTCGGTATTATATTAATATATATTTTAAAACCATTTTCAGGTTTATATTCCAAAGAGAAAAATAAAAAATATAATCCTCTGAATCGGAACTTAAAAATTAATCCGCATACGAGTTTCGCAAGTATATATATCAAACATGAAACGATTAAACAAATAAACGAAACCACGGCAAATATAACAAGCTCGAAATAAGAGATATATCCGTTGAATACAAAAAATAAACAAAAAGCGGATGCCGTTATACCTGCTATAATTCCTAATATAGAATATAATATATCAGAAATTTTTAATGGTTTTATTGTTACTGTATTATTTTCAAAAATTTCTTCCGAAGATTCTGTTATTGTTACCGTTTCCTGTTTTTCTGGTTTTTTTTCTTCATTTTCAAATTCAGATGATTTCGTCTGATCAGAATAAGAGACCAATGCGGCGTCTAAGTCAACGTCACATTGATCGTCATTATGGATATTATCTGAGTTTACATTAACGGTAATATCATCTTTTTCTGTAATATCAAAATTTGAAACGGCAACTGTTTCATCCGGTAAATTTTCATTCTTTGAATTATCAATGTTTGAAGAATCACCGGATATAGAATCATTCACAAAATCACCGGTTGATAAATTATTATCCGGAGAATTTTCGCCGATATAATTATTATCGTCCGAATTCGTTTTATCTGTTCGGTTTTCCATAAACTGATCACGATCCGCCGTCGATTCGAGAGAATCGGAAATCATTTGACTGAACCGGAAGAAAGCAATAATTCCGCCGCCGCAGCTCTGACGCATAAACACAATATAGCAGCTGCCGATTTCAATTCTGCTGCCGAAGGATATGTCGGAGCAATACGTATATTGCGGTCACGCGGATCTTTTCCATAAGGGAAAGTATCGCCGACTTTTGTAAGGGTAACTCCTGTATCTTTTGCGAGTTCATACGCGCGTTTAGCACAGCCGTCCATAACATCGAGACTGATAAAATATCCGCCTTTCGGACTATTCCATTCGGCTATACCCAGAGGGGCGAGGCTTTCGAGTTCAAGCAGAACTGTTTCAAATTTAGGTTTAACACATGCCGCATGTTTTTTCATCTGGTTTAATATACCTTCCGCCGAACCGAAAAATTTAACATGCCGCATTTGATTTAATTTGTCGTATCCTATTGTTTGGATTCCCATATATTTTTTTGTATGTGCGATATTTTCATTGCTTGCCGCCATAACAGCCACACCGGAACCGGGGAAGCTTATTTTGGATGTAGATGTAAATATGAGCGGCATATTTTCATTATCATATTTTATTGCTTCGGTGAAAAGATTTAATTGAACGGCAGGTTCTCCTTCAAGCGGATGTACTACATAAGCGTTGTCCCAAAATATACGGAAATCGGAAGCGGCAGGTTTAAGGGAAGCAAAAGCACGCACAGTATCATCCGAATATACTATTCCGTCGGGATTTGAATATTTCGGAACGCACCAGATACCTTTTACAGATTCATCATCGGCGCAAAGAGAGGCAACCTTGTTCATATCCGGACCATCTTTTGTCATCGGAACTGTTATCATTTCGATACCTAAAGCGGCGCATATTGCAAAATGTCTGTCATATCCCGGAACAGGACAAATAAACTTCACTTTCGGAAGATCTTTCCAAGGAGATTTTCCTCCGGCTACTCCGTAAAGCATTGCGCGTACCAATTCATCATACATGATATTAAGGCTGGAGTTACCTGTAACTATGACATTTTCAACCGGAACATCAAGTATGTCCGCAAACAATTTTTTTGCTTCCGGAATACCGTCAAGCAATCCGTAGTTACGGCAGTCAAAACCATTTTCCGTTATACAATCTGCGGGTTTTTTTATACAACCTAGCATATCCTGTGAGAGAACTAATTGATCGGGTCCCGGTTTTCCGCGGGACATATCCAGTTTTATACCGCTTGCCTTATATTCGCTGAGTTTTGCCATTACGGAAGATAATTCATTTTCAAGTTGTGTTTTTGAATATTGTGAATATTTCATCGGAATTTTTATGGTCCTTTATTATAGAATAGGGTAGAATTCTTAATTTATAATTAAACGTTTTTCAAATTACGGAAGCAATCGTTTTGTTGTCAATTTCGGCCAGGCAAGGCATGGTGTAAAAGCTTCCGCGTAAGAACATCCGGATTGGAGACCGCGGTATCGGGCGCAAGTCCGAACGAATTCGGCAAAATCTATTTTATCATGATCACGCATCCACTTCATTTGGCTAACATGGCATTCAAGCATTTCAAGCTTAATATCAATTGTATCCGATATATCGACATATTCGGTCGGTATAAAATTTACCCCCGCAAGTGTATCCATATAAAACAAAGGAACAACCGGAGCTGCGGGAAGCGCATTCGTTCCGTGATATGCCTGTGTTTCATAATGCGGGCATGAAGCCGTAAAAGACGCGTCAAATACCAATTTCGATACAGCGGTATGGTCGGGCATATAATCCTGCGGACTGTGTGTGATTATAACATCAGGCATTTCGAGGCGTATTATATCGACAAGCAAATCCCTTTGTTCTTTATTATCCGAATAAACTTTTAAATCTCCCGTGTCGCAGGTAACTACTTTTATTCCTGCGAGACTTCCCGCTTTTTTAGCTTCTCCGAGTCTGATTTCACGCAGCTCATCAGGCATTATAACAACATGACCCATGTTTCCGTTGGCAACGTGGCAAACTGTTACATCATTACCCGCTTGACGGTATTTTACCAGAGTTCCGGCGCAGGCAACTTCTATATCGTCGGGGTGACATCCTACTGCAAGTATTTTCATTTTTTCGAAGATATCCTTTCTTCAGAATTTCTAATCTGTAATTTTAAATTAATAGTTTTTAATTTGTTATATTATAAATTACAGCACAATTTTACAATTTATTAAAAATTGTTTTTTATTTTTATTAATAAGAACCGTATTTTTTAACGGCTTCTATTATAGCGGTAAAGTTTTGAAAACTTACGGAATTCGGAATTGAGTGATCGGAGGAAAAAATATAACCTCCGTTATTTTTTAACTTCGGAACAGTTTTTTCTATTTCCGAAATAATCAGTTCCTTGTCGTCCCATAAAACGGCGTTTATTCCTCCGTGAAGAGTTAATACATCGCCGTACTTTTGTTTTAATAACATAGGATCCATACCTGCTTTAATTTCGAGAGGATTTAAAGCATCTATTCCTATTTCGACGAATTCCGGTACAAAATTCATAACATTTCCGCATGAATGAAGCCTTGTCTTAACGCCTCTCTCATGTGCCCAATCCACAACCCGTTTTTGCGCGGGTTTAACTATCTTTCTGTACATATCAAGCGAAAAGAAAGTTGTTCCTTTATATCCCATATCATCCGGCCAGGATATACAGTCAAAGTGATAACCTGCGTCCCATACTTTTTCGTAAACTTTTAAATCTATATCCAAATATGTATTGAACATATCTGCCGCCCAATCAGGATCTTCATACATAGCCACAAGAACATTTTCAGTTCCCATCATCCACGAATGGGTTACATCGAAACCGAACCAGAAACCGGCTTCAATCCACATTCCCTCTTTTTGCCAAACAGGATAAGCGTTTTTAAGATAATTCCAATCAACACGCGTATCAAGATCCGCCCACATACGGGATTTCGCTTCTTCCCAAGCTTCGGGAGTGCAAACTTTATAATCGAGAAATTCAGGAGTACTATCTTCTTCTTTAATATATTTAAGCGTTACGCCCCATGGAGTTGTCGAAATAACATAACGGTCAGTTTCTTCTATAAGCTTTGTCGGATAACGCGGTGAATTGTCAACTCCGATACCCGCAACATGATCAAGATCAAAATAATCAACCCAGCTAATATTTTCCGGCAAGCCTTCACGGTGCCAGCGTTTTATTGTACCAGCCCAAGGTCCGTCGATAATCGGAACTCTGTCGGCTTCGGTATGCGAATACATACGTGAAAACCGTTCTTTTGATGTCATCGTTGCTGCCATTTGTTTCTCCATTCTATAATTGTTTTATTTATTCTACAATATTATGATAATACACCTTAATAATGTATCAGTATATCAAATTCTTTCAAATTTTGCAAGCATATTTTATAATTTGATAACACTTTCACGGTTTTGTATGATATAATATTGGAATGAGGGGATAAGGAATATTTTTACTAAAACATTTACATTGTTTCGTGTTTTTTATAACTTATGATTAAACTCAGAGATTTTAAACCATATAACGATAATTATCCGATTTTGTTTATATACAAAAGCTCTCCGATATTAATTTCCGTTTTTTATGATGATCCGGATTTTATTAAAGCGGTTATTTGTTCAAGAAGAAATCATAAAGTAAAGAATTATATTGCGTATCAGAAGTCAATAATATTATAGCGTTTTATTTTAATTACAATTATTAATTATTATAGTTAAAAAGGAAAAAAAGATGACCCAAAATAAAATTTTATCCGCTCTGTATAATCTTTTATCAGGCAGTTTCATTATAACCCTTCTTATGCGGCTGACAAATTATATCTACGACAGCGCGAGAAGAAGTGTTATCGGAAGTTTGCTCACGGAACGTTCCGCAACGGAAGATTATGAAATTCAAGCGGCAGCTGTTTCCATTGATAATTTGATTCACGGAGAAGATGCTTCCATTCCCGCAAAAAGCCCCGTTTCCAAAACAAGTATGAATACAAATAATAAAAATATTTTTCGGATTTTTATAGATATTTTTATCGGAACAAACGGCATTTTAACATCCGTAAAACGGTTTATTATCAGAAGTACGGATTCCAGCCGGATTATTGGTTTTATTTCAGGAAAGATAAAATCCCTGCTTGTTTTCCAAATGAAATGGTACGGCACGTTTTTTATATCATTCGGACTTTATTCGGCGGTATTCGGTATAATAAAAAATTATATATCGGCTTATGATGATATAACTGCCGCTCCTATTATAACCGGAATTGTCACGGCAGTTTTCGGAATGCCGATGCTTTTTACAACGAAGAATTTATCAAACACCCTATGCAGCAGTTTTATTTTAAACAAATTACTTTTTCGTCTCCTCGGAATAAGGCGCGAATATCTTGATATAAGCTATACATCATTGGACGAATCTCCAAAAGGAAGACTCGGCGGCGCGTTTATTACCGGAATGGTTGTCGGGCTTTTCACATATTTTATAGAACCGGCTCTTATATTAGTGGCTATTTTTGCTTTGATCTGCGCGTACACAATTCTCATGATGCCTGAAATAGGTATAATGCTGTTAATTTTTGCGGTTCCGTTTATGGGTGCCGTACCTCATCCGACTATAATTACAGCAGCCGCAGTTTTATATGTTACATTTTGTTTTGTTATAAAACTTATACTCGGTAAACGTTCACTTCATTTTAAAAAGACCGACGGAGCGGTTCTGTTGTTTTTGATATTACTACTATTCGGAGGGATTTTTTCCGCGGGGCCTTCGATCAGTTACACATTGATTTATTGCTGCTATATGCTCGGATATTTTTTAGCGGTAAATCTTATCCGTACGGAGGGATGGATAAAACGATGCGTCGGGTCGATTTTTGTATCGTCTTTTATTGTTTCTATGTACGGGATATATCAAAATTTCCTCGGTACGGCACAAACCATTTGGCAGGATACTGAAATGTTTTCGGGTATCGGCGGACGAGTTGTTTCAACCTTTGAAAACCCGAATGTACTGGCGGAATTTATTATAATTACTCTTCCCTTTGCTCTCGCGGTATTTTTATCGGCTAAAGGCTTCTTCGGACGGTTTGCTTCTTTCGGTATATTTTCGGTCGGAGTCGCTTGTTTGATTTTTACATGGTCGCGCGGAGCGTGGCTGGGAATAATGATAGGTCTTGTCGTTTTTATGCTGATATACAGCCGCCGTACAATGATGATACTGCTGGCTGGTATTGCGGCAATCCCATTTTTACCTCTGGTATTACCGGTTTCCATTATCACAAGGTTCACTTCCATCGGAGATATATCGGATTCGTCAACCGCGTACAGAGTTCATATATGGCAGGGTTCGTTTGCTATGCTGCGGGACTTTTGGGTTTCCGGAATAGGAGTCGGGAAAGAAGCTTTCCGCGCTGTTTATCCGACATATGCGTTTGCCGGAATCGAAAGCGCGCCCCACAGTCACAATTTGTATTTGCAAATCGGTATTGAATTGGGATTATTCGGTCTTATAATATTTATTGCGGCACTTTTTATGACAGCACGTGAATCATTTACATTATTTTGCCGCAAGACAACCCCGAAAACTTTGAAATTTAAATTATACGCAGCCGCAGGATTTTGCGGAATAATAGCGATTCTCGCGCAAGGTATGACTGATTATATATGGTATAACTACAGAATATTTTTTATCTTCTGGCTGATGCTTGGTTTAATAAATGCGGTAAACCGAACGGAAAATGAAAAAACAATTACGGTTCCGCAAAAGAAAACATAAAAATTAGGGAATGGTATAAATTAATGAAAAATTCAAAACCTAAAACCCGCTTCCGTTTTAATTTTATTGATATCCTATTAATTATAGTTATATTAACGGCAGCCGCATTGCTTTTATACATTTTTACATCGTCCGGAGTATCTCTTTTCGGATCATCAAAAACTGTTACAATCGAATATACGATTGAAGTAAAACAAGTCAGGGAAGAATTTCGGGATTTACCTAAAATCGGCGATTTCGCAACAGAATCTGTAACCCAATATGATATCGGAAATGTTACTGGGATTTCGTACAGCCCCACAGTTTATACCGGAATCAACCGCGAAACAGGTTCGCTTGTGATAGGCGAATATCCCGAACGCATAAATATAACATTTACCCTCACGGCAAAAGCCGCATATGACGGAAACGAATACAGCGTGGGAGGGTATAAAATAGCGGTAGGTAAACCCATTTCAATCAGAGTTCCGTATTTTACCGGCGAAGGTTATTGTACAACACTCAGGGAGGTTTCTTCTAATGGCTGATACTAACACACAAAACAAACAGAAAAAAAGATTGAAATTTAATTTAATAGATCTTTTTATAATTTTGGCTGTAATTGTTGTCGCTGTCGGTGTTGCCATGAGGTTTGACCTTATGGATAAAATCGGTATAAAAAGCAATTCTGACACTGTTATTATATCTTTTTTAATTCAAGATATCAAAGAATCATCATCCGACGCTTTGGTAATCGGAGATATGTTTTATGTTGAAGCAAATGATGCGCCGTTCGGCGAACTGATATCAAAAAAGCCTCAATATGCAGAAGCTTTTATAGAAAACGCCGAAGGACGTCTAGTAAAAACAACAAACGAAAACAGTTACGATGTAAGAGGTGAATTCCGTGCAACAGGTCGTATAACCGATGACGGCTTTATGCTCGGCGGTACACAATCAATTGCTCCCGGAAAGCGTATATATATCGAAAGCCAAAATATAATGGTAATAGTTTTGATAACCTCCATTACACCTTCATCTTAATATTTAACGTTTTTAAATTTATAATTCCAATATAAAAAAATAACGATTCACAATCAAAAATTATAAATTGTGAATCGTTTTTATATGCTCTATTATGAGATAGTTTTATAACTAATCTAATTGAAAAGCGAAAGGGTTTGAAGCTTTTTATTAATTTATAATAATTTCTGCAAGTTCTTTTAACTGTTTAATTTCATAATTAAAAAACGCGGAAGTGTTGTTAATTTTACCTTCAGGATTATACCAGCAGCAGGAAATTCCCGCGTTGTTTGAACCTTTTATATCGCTTGTAAGAGAATCTCCCACGATCAATGTTTTTTTTGGTGTAAAACAATCGATTTTATTACCGACATATGTAAAATAATGTATATCAGGCTTTGGATAACCTATTTCCTCCGAAACGAATATCCCGCGAAAATATTTTTTTATTTCAGAATCATTATATCTCTGTTTTTGAACATAAGTCACACCGTTGGTTATAATATATAATCTGAGTCCAAAATCATCAGAAAGTGTTTTGCATATATCATAAGCGCCTTCTATCATGAAATGACATCCGCTGAGAAAATTAAGATATTCCATATTTAAAAGAGCCGGATCAGCTTTAAAACCGTATCTTTCCAAGTATATACGATATCTTTCACATAAAAGATTT
>JAVBPA010000037.1:0-4298 GCA_031549925.1 Eubacteriales bacterium | reverse complement strand
CTTTTCAAAGTGAAAGAATAGTTCACTAATTATATCATCTCTTTCACATGATGTCAATAGTCAGCATACAATATTCAAAATATTTAACTATAAATCCTTTTATTTTGTTTTCGGATGTAGTATAATATTCAATGGTTGGGGGACGGTCGCTTTTTTGCGAAAAAAAGCTCCGCAAAAAACGAATTTGGGTCATAATTTCTGATCCTATATATAAATATAAATGCGTTAATACAATTAAAACGGTTTACGTTCTTTTATTAATTAAAAAAATGAAAAGCAAAGACAAAAAAATACGCCTTGAATGAAAATCAAAGCGTAATATTAATGTTGGGTGCAATCCCAAATTGCTGGAGCTACTGGGGAGATTCGAACTCCCGACCTATTGATTACGAATCAATTGCTCTGCCAGCTGAGCCACAGTAGCAAACGGTTTATATAAAACTTACATCAGATTTGAAAAAAATCCATACAAAGCACAGCAACTGAAATTATAACATAGAAACAGGCGGTTTGTCAATACAAATAATGAATGAAAATAAATTAACGGATATAACTTATATACGTTCTCTTATGGAACGCGGAGGATTCAATTTTCAAAAAAAATTCGGACAAAATTTTTTGATAAATTCATCGGTTATTAAAAAAATCGCATCAAACGCAGGAAAAAACGTTCTCGAAATCGGACCTGGTATAGGGGCTTTGACTTATGAAATCGCACTTGTCGCGGAATCTGTAATAGCAGTTGAAATTGACAGGGGATTTGTCAGCATACTTGATGAAACCCTGCGTGATTTTTCAAATGTAAAAGTTATTAACGCGGATATTTTGCAGACCAATATCGAAGAACTTGCAAAAAATTATTTTTCCGGGGAACCGATTACAATTTGTGCAAATCTCCCGTATAATATAACAACTCCGATTATAATGAAGCTTATTGAATACAGAGCTGTAATCGACGATATAATTGTCATGGTGCAAAGCGAAGCATGCGACCGATTCTGTGCGGGACCCGGGAATGATTTATACGGAGCTGTTTCAGCCATAACCTCATACTATGCGAAAAAAGATAAGCTTTTCAATATATCAGCGGGGAATTTTTATCCGCGTCCCAATGTTGATTCCTCGATTATGCGCCTAACGCCTTATAAAACTCCCCCTTTTGAAGTTTTGAATGAAGATTTTTATCTTTTCTTTATAAAAGCGGCGTTTTGTCAGCGCAGAAAAACACTTTGCAATGCCGTCGCATCAGCGGCGCAAGGGGTTTACCGTAATATAAACCGAATATCAATAGAAGAGGCTCTGTGTGAAAACGGTTTTGATGAAAATATACGCGGCGAACGGCTAAACGCGGCGGATTTTGCAAGAATAGCAAACAGTTTATGCAAAAAATATATGTTTTGATGAAACCTTATTAATTTGCGGATACTTTGTTAACAATATATCCATTGAAGTCGGGTTTTAAAGAGAGTAAAATTATTGTGATTAAAATGTTTTATTATAACAAAAAATATATACTTAAGGATGGAATACACATATGACAAATAATAAATTTGTACTTAACTGGATTTCCGAAATGGCAGCTTTGACGCAGCCTGATAATATAGTTTGGATAGACGGAAGCGCCGAACAAACCGATACTTTGCGTAAAATGGCTATTGAATCCGGGGAGATTTTAAAATTAAACGAAGAACTTCTCCCTAATTGCTATCTTCACAGAACTGCTGTAAACGATGTGGCACGCGTTGAAGACCGCACATTTATTTGCACATCAAAAAAGGAAGATGCGGGATCGATAAACAACTGGATGGACCCTTACGAATGTTACACAAAACTCGGAAAATTATTCAAAGGGTCAATGAAAGGTCAAACGATGTATGTTATCCCGTATTCTATGGGAATAGTAGGATCTCAATTCGCTAAAATTGGAATTGAACTTACGGATTCGATATACGTTGTTTTAAATATGCTTATAATGACCCGTGCCGGAAAAGAAGTTATAGAGGCTCTTGACGATGATGACGGCGGATTTATAAAGGGTTTGCACGCACGCGCGGATATTGATAAGGATAACCGTTACATCTGCCATTTTCCTGAAGATAATACTATATGGTCGGTAAATTCCGGTTACGGCGGAAACGTTCTGCTCGGGAAAAAATGCTTTGCTTTGCGTATAGCTTCCTATCTCGGACGCAAGGAAGGCTGGATGGCGGAACATATGCTTATCCTCGGAATTGAATATCCCGACGGGCAAATAAAATATATATCCGCCGCATTTCCTTCAGCTTGCGGAAAAACCAATCTCGCAATGCTGATTCCTCCGGAAATATACCGCCAAAAGGGCTATAAAGTTTGGACAGTGGGCGACGATATCGCATGGTTAAGAGTAGGACAGGACGGAAGACTTTGGGCTATCAACCCCGAATACGGATTCTTCGGAGTAGCTCCGGGAACAAATGAACATTCAAATCCGAACGCGCTTGCAACAACAAAGCGCGACACCATATTTACGAACGTAGTTCATAATCTTGATAACAATACGGTTTGGTGGGAAGGACTCGATAAAAATCCTCCGCATAATGCAATTGATTGGACGGGTAAGGTTTGGGATTATAAAAAATATGATAAGAATGATAAATCAACATGCGGAGCGCATCCGAATTCCCGGTTCACCGCTCTTGCTGTAAATTGCCCTTGCGTATCATCGGAATTTAACAATCCCGCAGGTGTGCCGATATCAGCAATTGTATTCGGAGGACGCCGCGCAAAAACCGCTCCGCTGGTATATCAGTCAACCGGCTGGCAGAATGGTGTATTCGTGGGTTCTGTAATGGCTTCCGAAACAACAGCGGCAGCTATAGGCGCGGTAGGAGTTGTGAGACGCGATCCTATGGCAATGCTTCCTTTCGCAGGATACAATATGGGGGATTATTTTGCACACTGGCTTGACATGGGTACAAAAATAAAGAATCCTCCCAAAATATTTAATGTTAACTGGTTCCGCACAGATGATGAGGGGAATTTCATATGGCCGGGGTTCGGAGACAATATGCGTGTTCTTCTCTGGATACTTGCTCGCTGCGAAGATAAAGCCGAAGCTGATTTAACACCGATCGGTTATGTCCCGAAAACGGAAGATATCAATATTGAGGGACTTGATATTACCTCAGATACAATAAAAGATTTGCTCAAAGTAGACGTTTCGTTATGGAAAGAAGAGCTTGCCGGAATCCGTGAATTTTACGAAAAAGTCGGCGACAGAGTTCCCGCCGAATTATGGAGCGAACTTTCCGCGCTTGAATCCAGACTCGGCTGAACCGAAACAAACGAATCATAAAAATATATAAATCATCTTTTTAAAAACACGGCATTCCAATTGTTGAATTGTTATAAAAATATCCGTAGGGGCGATTCATAATCGCCCGTGTTCCAATAATCGCTCACATTTCAACCCGTGTTCCAATAATCGTTTGCTTTCCAGACAACGTTAAAATTAGAGAAAAGATGAAAAATTTAATTATATAAAAAGTAAATTTGTATAAAATCATTCCCCTCGGCTATACTAAAATCCGTGGGGAGTGATTTTTTTGACAAAAGAACAATATAAAAAATATACTAAAGAACATGCTCCGAAATCCAAAAAGCTAAAAAATTGCATATGTGCTTTTCTTGTCGGAGGTTTTATTTGTACATTAGGGCAGGGACTGCGTGATTTATATATGTTTTGCGGAATAACGGAGGAAAATGTAAACGCTCTTGTTCCGGTTTCGCTTATATTTTTAGCCGCTTTGTTTACCGGATTAGGTTTATTTGACAGAATCGCAAAACACGCCGGAGCCGGAACGCTTGTACCGATAACCGGATTTGCGAACGCTGTTGTATCTTCCGCAATCGATACTAAAAATGAAGGTTTTGTTTTGGGACTCGGCGCAAAAATATTTACGATAGCGGGTCCTGTTATATTATACGGAATATTGTCGGCAGCCGCTTACGGTGTAATTATATGGATTTGCGGGCTTTGCGGAGTGGTCATATAATATGAGGGAAGGAATTATAAAATTACCATCACCTCCTCATATAATTTCGGCTTCTTCCGTTGTCGGGAGACACGAATTTGAGGGACCGCTCGGAGATTTGTTTGATATGCACGACAAAGAAGACCGATTCGGTCAGGATACATGGGAAAAATCCGAAGCGGAAATGCAGCGTCAGGCGTTCAACATGACTCTTGCGAAAGCGAAAATGTCTCCGGATATGGTAGACGCGGTTTACGCGGGAGATTTAATGAATCAATGCACTTC
>JAVBPA010000123.1:0-9825 GCA_031549925.1 Eubacteriales bacterium | reverse complement strand
GACAAACGTTCCTATGTTCAAATAAGTAATGGTTTGGTTAAATTAATTTGACAATATTAAAATTTTCCCAAACAGTTTTTTATAAATCAATAAAAATAATATGTTTTTATCTAAAAATAAATTTTCGGATTTATCTTGATTTTATTTTATTCATGTTATCAATAAATTCATAATTTTTGGCTGTCATTTCAGCCCAAGCAGGTTTAAATCCGCTTTTTAAAGCGTTTCTTGCCGATGCGATGTTTGACCAAGCGCAGCAATAAAACGGAACTTTTCCTTCTTCCAAAATTTTCACTGCCAAAGTGCTTGTGAGAGATGAGGCTATTCCCATATTACGGTATCCTGGTAAAACATCAATCCCGATTTGTCTCATGTTTTCACAATCGGCAGAACAACCCGCAAGACCAATGAGTTTACCGTTATCAAACGCTCCGGTTGCCATAACGTCTAAATGTTGTCGGCTTTCACATAAAGCGTTGCTCCATTGAGGAATATATAACTCTTTAAAATCGGCAGGATACAAAAATTTAATTTCAAACGGACAGGGAAGAGGTTTGATAATATCTGAATCAGGTAAAAAATATTCCGCCATGAAACAAATACGCATACCGTATTTTTGTATTGTATCATTTAAGACATGTAAATTAGGCGTTTCAAAGCAATGTTCCGGAGGATATGTATTTATGTAATTTAAAACGATATCAGTAATAGAACTGTCTGTCGAAGCTACAATGTTATTTCCGTAGTATACTAAATCACACCAAAAAGGCAGTTTTAAATAAGCTCTGGCTTTAGGATTTTCTTCCGATATGACAACTTTGTTTTTACCGGAACAAAAATCCTCCGGAAGGCAGTTACAATCAATTGCCGATTGCTCCATTGCGATTTTTAAAATTTCTTTATTTGTCATTATTGTTTCTCTTTTTTACATTTATGAAATAAAAAATTCCGTGCTTCCATGAGCCATTTGTGAGGATATAATAAAGATGCATCGTTTAAAATAAATTCAATATAAGCAAAAGAAGCATGATAAATAGATACATCAAAGGCTTTTATAACATCATCATAAAAAGGCGGACGACCATTTTGGTCCCAGGAGAGTTTATCAGCAATAAAAAGCAGCATATCGTAATCAGACGCTTCAGCTTTTAATGTTGTATGACATTCTATCGCTGATAAAATATTTTCATCCGATATTTTAAAATATTCTTTTGCAATAACAGCCGATATACGCTGATGAAGCAAAAAATTATATTTTTTTTCGGCATCATCAATATAATCAAAATTTTCGCAGGCGTATTTTAACATATCGGCAGGTTGAATTATAGATGAGATATCATGCAATATACCGCAAGTATAAGCGGCTTTTTCGTCGAGTTTATATTTTTTGCTGTTTTAGCACAAAGCTCAGCCACATTTAAACAATGTTCGGCGGTTTCTTTTTTATTGTTGATATTTAATAGTTTTAAAGCGTCAACGATGATATTGTCTGTTACAGGAAAATATTTAATATAAGATAAATCTAAAATCATTATAATTTTATTTATTAACGGTAACGGGAGCAGCGGTAATTGTAAAAATTTATACTGTGTACTTTATATCTGCTGCTCCGATTCCGATATTAATTCCTTTTTAATCCGTGATAATATATACAGTAGGCATTTCTGATATTATCCAATATGTTTTCAAATAATTCTTGCAAACCATTATTTCGGTTGAAGCTCCGCACACATCGTCAAACATTAACATACAAGCAATAGATTCAGCTTGTTGCTCTAAATGCAATGGTATATGATTTTTAAGTATCGTTTCTGTAATCTGCTGTATTTTTGCAACTTCTGTGATAACTTCATCGATTAAAGAATTAAGTATACTATATAGAGTATTTATTTGCATACGAGTATAAACAGGAGCTGTCACCGATAATTTATCTTCGACTTTTGAAAGGTAGCCGTTTTTTATCAATTCGGAAGCTAATTCTTTTTCGTATTCGTTCAAATCCGAATATTTACCGGAAGCCAATTTTATATAAAAATTAGTTAAATTTTTATTTCTGAAGAAAAGATTGTTGTCACTTTTCGGAACAGGCAGATAATCTAAAAAACGAATTTCTCCTTCATTTAATTCGCTTTCTTTAGTCATACAGCAAATGTTTAATATACATCTCGGTGATTCGTCTCCCCAAACAAATGCGCGGTCTCCAAACTTCGTAACGGGGTATTCTTCAAAAGGATATTTTTTTGTTATATTACCAAACAAAAGAATTTGGATAACGGAATTCATATGCCACAAAAAAGAATTGAATGACATATCGTTCATATAAAAACCGATATCTCTTATTTTTGTTTCATTTAAAATTATAAAATTGTATATAGTATCGGCTATATTTTCCTGGATTTGTTTCGTTTTCTGAGATACTTCATTTTTAAAATCATTCGTAAATATTATAATATTTGTGCTGTATTTTCCTTTGTTGTAAAGCAGAAGCCCGCTTTCGGTCAACTTTTTGATTTCGTTTTCAATATACGGAAGAGAAGTACCTATTTGAAGACTTATTTCATTCGGAGTTAAATTATCGTTATAACATGCCCATAAAATATTTTGAGGTAGTATTTTACCGTCTGTTATACTCCAAAATTTATTTGGACCTTCTCCCATATACATAAGAGATAAATTTTTGGGATTGTAGCTAAGCTCACCGTAATTTCTTTCCATATTTATACCATCCTTTAAAATTTTTCGCGCTTTAAAAAGCAAATATTTCACCATGCTTTCGCTTATATCCAAAAGGGACGAAATTTCAGGACAGGATTTGTTTTCAAAATAATAAAGAATAACTACCCGGCGGTATTTTTTTGAAAGAAGAGTTAATTCACGGCGAAGCAAATATAAATCATTGTTTTCATTATCAAAAAAATAATTTTCATTATCCGGCAAATCATCTTTTAATTCAAGAGTAGTCATGATTTTATTTTTTTGACTATTCTTGCGGCACCACATAGCATAAACTTTTCCGGCGACACTCCACATAAAAGAGTAGAAGGCTTCATCGTTTCGGATATTGTCGATACTTTTAAAAAGCTCTGTTATTATATCCTGAGCAAGGTCTTCAGCTTCTTCTCTGTTAAAAGTCCGCTTTATGCAATATGACAATATGGATTTTGATACATCTTCTATTTTGGAATCAAAATTAGTTTTGTCCATCTTTTATCCCTTTTGAATATTGTAATTTATTAATAAAATATTAAAAAGCGCTTTTCATTAGGTATAGTTGCAAAAAAGAAGCTTCGGTTAAATATAATTATAAAAAATATCAATATTTTTATACGGATATGGGCTTTATGTTTTAATAAATATTTGTTTTATCGCATTGTTTTACCATTTGTAAAGCTAGTTAGGTTGTTTATCAATAAAATTAAAAATAGCTTACTTTCCTTTTTGGATGTAAAAATTAATATTATACATTTGGATAATTAATATATTTTATTTTCTAAAATATTATTCTATTTTGAGGGATTGAAATCTTTTTTTAATTTTTTTTGTTGTAAAATGCAGTATGGAACTAAAATAATAATATTTGAAATAACAATATAAATCCATGAATCAATATAGTTATACACGATCCAAATAAATAAAAATTTAAAAACTACTCCAATTCCATAACAAATTGCTTGCAATTTCATTTTTCCGGTTCCGCAAGTAAATGTAGATAGAATATTGTGGTAGATGAAAACCGAACCCCATATAGCGAAAATTACAGCGTAAAAATAATTAACTTTTATCGCTTCATTTCCAAGCCAGATATTAATTATAAATTGCAACATAATTGTTATCAAAAATTCTCCGACAATAACTACTCCTGATATTATTTGTGCTTTTTGAAACAATTTTTGTAACCATTCCAATTCGCCTTCCGCAATCGCTTTTGTAACCATTGACCAAATAGGCGTCAGAATCAAATTTACAAATATTCCCGCAAGCGAAAACAATCTAGAATAAATATTATATTCAACCGTATTTTCCGGAACAGTAAAATATGTAATTAAAAAATCGTTGGTATTTATAATTATCATGTATAATATTTGACAAACAAAAAAAATTCCGCCTAAACTCATAACTGAGAAAGCCGAGTTTTTTCGATAAAAATGAATATTTGGACGCATTTTTTTTAATGAAGTCGAAAATATAATTATAGTTACAACCAAATAAGGGAAAGTAGTTATGAAAATATAAGCTTTCGAAAGCAGCAAAAAGTTTTGTTCGGGAGTTCCGGAAGGAGCCAGTAAAATAAAAATTAATTGCAATACACTGACGATAAGAGAGAGCAAATTGTTGACTGCTGATTTTTGTAATGCAAAAAGAATCGAAGAAATAAGTCTTAAAAAAAATTGTGCCATAATTCCTAAAAATACAAATCGCACAACTGTTAGGATAACACCCGCTGAAATTAAATCTTCAGAAATATTAAAAATATGATTCCAATTAACAAAGGATGAAAAACCAAATCCGAGTACACTGATTATAATAACAATAGCACCAATTAAAAAATAAGCCGATGAAATAAGTTCTTTTGACTTTTGGGTGTTTTTTTCTGAAATGCTGATAACAAGCTGGTTTCGCAAACCGTTTCCTATACCAAGATCAAAATTAAGAACCCAAGTAATCACTGATAAAACTGTATACCAAACGCCTAAAACTGTTTTATTTCCAAAATAATTAATAAAAACCGGTAAAGTTAAAATAGATACGAGTAATCCTCCGCCGCGAACTAAAAAAGCTCCGATTACATTCGTTATGACTATTTTATTGTTTTCCTTTTTTGAAAATTTATTAATTATATCATTTATTTGTTTCAAATTTTTCCTCATTCTGAATTATAATTTTTTTCTAAAAACAAGTTTCATTTAGAAAAATAATATTTTTACGTAAAAATTATATCACTAGAATGCTATAAATGCAACAATGAAAATAAACAAGAATATTTCTCAAATTGATATTTTTATAAAACCGTAAAAACAGTTTTTAGAACAGAAAGGGTAATAATAAAATCAAATAAAAAAGTTATTTAAATAATTTTTAATTTTTTTGCCAATTCATTACATTCAATTATCATTTTTTCTAGATAGGCAATCATGTCTTTTCGACGTATAAACGCAGAAAAATATTGCTTTTTTCCTTTTTTAGTTCGAATAAACGCAGCTTCAAGAATTATTCGATGATATTCTCGAGGTGCTTTTTTTATAATATAATCAACAACGCTGTCTTTTGAAGTTATGTCATTCGTAAGAAGAGTATAATACATACGGGAAATTCCAAGGACTACCCATTCGACAGCCGATCCTGTAAGCGAATATAGTCCCTTATATGAAAACAACTTTTTCGAATCTGTAAGCCATTGTTTCCAATATGAATTTATATTATTAATTACATATATCAACAATTCATTTTCAGATGTTTCAAAAAGCAGATCCTTTACGGGAAGACCCCGAATATTAACCCCATGTTTTTTAAGAGTAACCCATGTCACAATGTTAATTCCATGATAAGACTTGTTTATTTTTCCATTATAATATGAAACGACCGGATTTATTTGAGTTGGATTTTTACCAAGCTCCTCCGGGGTAATATAATGGCCTTCAAAAGCGTTCTTCGGATATTTTTTGAAAATATCTTTATGTATGATACTCAATTCGAAAATTTGCTTTTCATCTAGTTGGTTTTTAATAAGGGTTGTAAAATCAATATCACTTTTATTTTCATGATATGCGTTTAAAGCAATGGAACCGGTTAAATAAATACCGAGTAAATCTTCGCCTAATAAGTTTTCAACAGCAGTTGAATATTCATTGAGTATTTTATTTAGATTTTTCGTCATTTCGATATTTCTTTCCGAATAAAATATAAAAAACGCTTGTAAAAATTATATATTTGAAAGATATGATTTTATTTTTATCATTGATCAGTTGAAAGTTTAGCATAGATATAGCAATCACAAAGACCGGATTTTATATTGAAACAATGCCTCAGTAACCCTTCTCTTAAAAACCCGTTTTTTTCTAGCGCTTTCCAGGAACCGATATTTTCTACATATACTGTTGTATATATTCTTTCAAGTTTTAAAATAGAAAAACCAAAGTTTATAACTGTTTTAATGCAGGTTGTAATAATTCCCCTCCTCCAATAATCCCTGGTGATAAAATAACCTATATTAGCTATTCTGTTTTCGCTTTCAAAGTCTGACAAAAGAATTCTGCCGATAGTTTTTTTTGAAATTTTATCTACAATCGTCCAGGAATATATTCTTGCGGTTTCAAATTCCTTTATTTGATTATTTAATATTCGTAAAACCTTTTCTTTTTCGGAAGTTGTCGTTCCGTTTCCGTAATATTTCATTACTTCGCTGTCGGAATATATTTTACAATATTCTTCAAAGTCTATTTCAGGATTTACTTGACGCAATAAATAATCATCTGTTTCAAGGTTTTGAAAATTTATAAAATTATCCTTAAAAGACATGGCTGTTCACTTTCATGTAATATAATTTTTTTGTTTTTTATAATTTTAAAATGTAATTCATAAATCAACAACTGTATTAAATATTGTAAATTATAATCAAAAATTTATTTAAATTGCTTATCTTCTGTTTTTAATTCGTTTAATATTTCTACTAACTCCGCAGAATATTCGGTTATATTTTTCCATTGTTCGTTTTCGTTTGATATGTCCGCATAAAAATAAAAAAGTTCGACCCATTCGGAATTTTCCGTTACAAACTTATATCCCAATTCAATTTCACAGCTTCCCGCACCTGAGGACGCGCTTATAATACGGGCTTTTTCTCCGATGGATGTTTCTATTTGAATTTTTTCATATGTCGATTTATAATCAATTGATATAAATACTTGCTGATTTTCTCCGTCTGCCGGTTCTATAGCAACTATATCGGCAAAACCTCCGATTCCTGCCTTTGCATATTGCCAACTCAACGCTTCCGATTTTAATAATTCCATTTGTTCCGCAGTATAAAATTCTCCCGTTCGGGTTAATTTTCTTAAAAATTTCGGTTGAACTTCGTCATTACCCGAAGGAGTGCTGTCATTTCCAGTTTCGTTATTATCGGTTATAAAATTATCATCCGGTGTTGTGATCTCTTCGTCGCGGATATTTTGGCAAGATGAAAGTAATAAAAATATTATCATAAATCCGGTTAAAATAATAAAAATACAATATTTATTTTGCATAAATGACCTATATACCTTTTTTGTTTATTGATAGTAATATAATTCGTTAATTGTCTTAGTTAAAAGTTAAAGTTTGGTTATCGGCATTAAATTTTGCGGATTTTCCGATCGGTAAAATAGCATGATTTACGCCATGTCCGAAATCATCTGTATAAACAACGGGAACATTATGTTTTTTACCGAAACGTTCAAGCCTTTTTAATAAATCTTCAGGAACATTTTCGGAATAGTTTCCGAATATCAAACCGCAAACATTGCAAATAAAATCGCTTTGTTCGATATGGGAAATGTAGGAGCTTACTTCTGCCGTAATACTGAATGTTTCGTGGTCTTCTAAAAACAATATATAATTTTCGTCTTTTTTATAGCTAAAATATTTATTACCTAACATTAAAGCGAAATTTCTTGTATAGCCTCCGATTAAATTTCCTTCGCAAATTCCCTCGTTCAGTGTTTTCCATTCACTGTTTTTTATGAAATTATTAGAAGAATTCTCCGTGAAATTAGATGAAAACTGCATGTAATCGTAATGCCGCAAATCATTGAACATTCCCGGACCCTGACCATAATAAACAATTAATCCTGTCATTGCATGAACAGCGTTTAAAATAGAAGTTCCATCGCTGAAGCTGCAGTATAATTTCGGATTGCGTTTTATATTTTCATAATCAAGCAGAGGTATTATTTCGTTACCGCCCTCACCTCCGCCGAAAAGAATCATTTTTACATCTTTATCTTCCACCATTGAATTAAAGTCATCCGCACGTTCCTTTTCGGAAGCTAAGTATCCGTATGTGTTTTTATATACATTTGCTCCGATTTTAACATTGAAACCTAAGTTCTCTATTACTTTACGGCTTTGCATATGCCTCTCTTCGCTTGCGATATGGCTGGGGCAAACTATTCCGATTGTATCGCCTTTATTTAATTTTTCAATATTCAATTTATACACCACCTATTAATATCATTTATAATCTTATCAAAAACTTGTTCTCGGTCTATGGATGTATCATATATAGTAAAACCGTATTCAATTAAATGTTCATACATAGAATTATTAAACGATATAAAATCCTCAGCAATTTCTTTTAATTCATTATCATCAAAATTATATGTCCAATCATTTATTGTATCGTATTTTTTAAAATCTCTGACAAATTCGTCAACGGTTTTATTTTTTTGCACGAGTCCGATAAGAATAAAATTATTTTTCAAATCTTCTTTTCCATATGTTTTTAATATGGAAAATATTTTATCAAAATTAAAATATGCACCTTCCAATAAAAATTTATTTTCATTTATTTCGCCGTGACTGTACGGCAGAAGCCCCCGTCCGTCAGCCGAAGAAAACATACCCATAAAATGACCTATAAACGGAGCTAAATTATCTGTAGTTTTTTCTCTGTTCCAATTTAATCTAATATCCAATTGCGGATAAGCTTCTTGAAATGCGAATACTAGTTTATCGAGGCTTATTGCAAAATGATGATATTTTTCATTGATTCTTTTAGCTAGTGAGGATTTGCCGGTTCTTGATGCACCTGCGATGATTATGTTTTTCAATATAAAACCCCGCTTGTTATTAAATTTCGTAATCCGGTTGATTTATATAACAATGAATTTAAAAATTCTTAAATATTATTATTTTCTGCCCATGTATAATGTATAAATATAATCTATACCTAAATTTCCGCCATGTCTTTTTATGGCTTGTCTGATTTCATTATATGATGCTTTTTTATTATCATCCTTTGAACATAAAGAGTTAATATCGTTATTATTTTATAACATCATTATAGATGATATTGACGATATCATCTGATGTGAGTTCCTTGTTTAAAGTTATTTCTTGAAAAATATCAGTATAATCCTTTTCAATCCACCAACGGCGCATTTCATTTTCTCCAAAATCAAACCTATTTGGTTTTGTATTATGCCGAAGCAAAGTTTCTTCAAACGGAATATCAAAATAATAAGCAAAAATATTTTTTTGAAATTCTTTTTTTAATTCAATAAATAAATTTCTATACCAAGATGAATTTAAAATTCCCTCAAGAATTATAATATCACAATTTTGCTTTCCGTACAATGCGATATTTAACAGCAATGGTATAGATTTTGTATCATGACCATCATTTACCCATAACATCTCCCGTCTTATTACATCCTGTGAAATCAGCAAGGTATTCCGCCCGAATTTTTTTGCAAAGATTTTGCCGTAGTCGTTTTACCGCTTCCAGAATTTCCTCTCAATATTATGAGTTTTGAATCTATCATGATTTTATTTATTATCCCCGCTCTCTTTAAAATAATAAACTTCATATGCGGTGAATTGAAAAAATAAATTTTATTTATCCGCTGTAGAAATTATATATTCTATTTTCATAGATCCCGTTCCAAATAAACCATATCCAATAACTGAACACCATTTTCAAATATAGGTTGTTCGTAATTATCCGTAAAAAAATTCTTAATCCTATGAGAAATCCTAAAACCATTTTTCTGGTAAAACCGTAATATCCATGGGATGTCACCTGTTCCCACTATCATTTTGGTATACTTGCCTTTATAATATGAAAATATG
>JAVBPA010000021.1:0-20049 GCA_031549925.1 Eubacteriales bacterium | reverse complement strand
TTTTTCAGATTACGGAACAGAAGGATTGGCTGTAACTTCAAAACTGGAAGAAACAAAAACCATTACCGAAAACGGAAAAGAAAAAAAGGAAAGTTTTGAAGTCGAAATAAAAATAGAATTCAAATATCCGCCTAAAAAAATAAATATAATTCAAATGAAAAATGATAATACGATATTATCCGCAAAGACATATAAACCTGAAACTTTACCTGAAAACATTAAAAAGGAAAACGAAACCGCTTATATAATTGTCGAAACGAATTCAGAATCTTCTTTCGGTGATTTGATATCAAGAGAAATATTAGAACCGGGTGATTCCTCGTTTACTTCTTATTTTGCCAGAGAGGATGGTTTTTGCGAAGGAAAATATGTAGGATTGATTTGGGAATAAACAAATTGTATAGCATCAGAAATAAATTGTTTTAAAGTTTTGCGGAGCTTTTTTAAAAGCGACCGCTTCCTTAGTAACCTTATGGGTATCGTTATCGGAAATGCCCAAGGATGTCAGCCGATTGTCTTTAATTACGGTGCTAAAAAATATGCGCAGGTAAAAGAAGCGCTTATGAAAGCAATAACAAGAAACTCCCGTACATAAAAAGAACGGGAGTTTTAATTATTAAAACATTTATGATATTGATTTTACGAAAATGTTTTATGAAAAATTTTTAATAATTGAAATTTTATAAATAAATTTTTAAAGTATTTGGTTTTAAAAGAAAAAGTATAAAATTTATTATATTAATTTAATAATGATTTTCGCTTTCCTGAGCTTCAGTTATTGTTTTTTGTACTGTACCGTGAGGATGATGCGGAGGAGCATATATAGTATACAATTTTAATGGTCTGCTTCCTTTGTTAACCACGTTGTGCCATATACCTGCGGGTAAAAAAATCGCACATCCAGCGCCGACTCTTACCTGATAATTTAAATTGTCTTTATTTTTACCCATCATAGCCAATCCGAATCCTTCTTCAATTTTTATAAACTGATCGGTATCCGGATGAATTTCCAACCCGATTTCGTCTGTAATGCTCATCAAAGTGGCTTGCAAATAATTCCCTGTCCATAATGCCGTACGGTAGTTAGGGTTTTGCATTGAAGCTCTGTTTATATGTATAACATAAGGTTCAGGTCCATAATCAGTGGGATTATATCTTTTCATTTAAAAATCCTTTCATCTTTTTATACCATTATATTCGAAAAATATAGAAGTGGTTCTTTGCAAACTAAAACATTTGACACTTTACAGTTTCAACAACTTTAAGTTGAAAAAATTTATTGCTTTACAACAATTTGTTTGTGGTATAAATAAAAAAAGAAATTATAATTAATAAAGGGAGGTGAATGAAATGGATATAAATTTAATCGGAAAAAATATTGCGAAACATAGAAAAAATAACGGTTATACGCAGGAATCCTTAGCGGAGAAATTAAACATTACGGCTCAAGCGGTGAGTAAATGGGAAACCGGATTAGGATTACCCGAAACAACAATAATAATAGAATTGTCAAAACTTTTTCATATTTCAATTGATGAAATAATACAGCCGGAAATTTATAATAATCCTATTATAAATTTTATGAATAAAAATCTTCTTGCTCCGGATAATAAAATATTAAATAAAATCCCGAGGATAAGCCGTTGGAATCCGCCGGAAGGATGCAATATGTTTTATTCAATGCCGGCAATGATAGCTGAAGCTTTATGTTGTATAGAAGCATATGAAAACGGAAGGCAGGAAGCGGTCAGTATTACCGAATTAAATGAAAGATTTTGCGCGTTAATGCACATTATGGGAATCAGTTACGGATTTTTGTGGGAAGAAAACCGTCATGTTATAGAAGAACTTTGGCGTGTCAATCAATATAAAGATATGGTTGACCGTGTCATGCGTTATTACGGACGTGAATATTTATGGCTTAATAAAAATAATGCTACACCTGAAGAAATGAAAAGGATTATTATCTGGTCGATAGACAGAGGACATCCGGTTGTAATGGAATTTGCGGGAGGAATTCCGGAATTTAATATCGTAACCGGATATGAAGATTGCGGCAATACATTGCTCGGTTATACTTATTGTGAAGAGTGTGCAGCAAAAACAAATGATTGCGGTATGTTTGTAAATCCTGCGCGTTGGAATGAAAATTTTGACTTTTATGTTTTGGTTATCGGCGACAAAAAACAGCCGTCATATACAGATAAAGACAGCATGCAGTTTGCAATTGATGTTTTGAATCAAAATAATCCTTCGCATAAAGATTATCTGACATTTAAATTTACTTCGGGTGACTTGGCTTTGAAAAAATGGCTTGACGCCTGCGATACCTACGAAAATACTTTAAAACTTTTTGCCGTACCGAATACTGAACCAAATATGTATAAATACGCACTTTATATGAATTCAATTTACACGCAGCAATGTATACAATCTTATCTTAAAAAACTATCGGTAAATTACAGCAGGAAAATAAACGATATTATAATTCAAATCGGAATAGCGTTTGATAGATTGGTTGACAGCTGGTTTTTACTTTTGGAATTAAAAGATAAACCGGATGAATTTTTGTCCGCCGCAAGAGAGCATATAAATAAATTAATCAAGCACAGAGAATATTTACGCGGATGGTTTTCGGAATTATATAGGCTCATGTAAAAAATATACATTTATTGTTTATAGTATTCATTTAAAAATCCTCTGCGGTGAATTCCGTATTCCGGAACAAGTATAGTTTTATGCTTAAAGTTTAAACGCCTGATACAGCTTTGTTACTTCCCATTCTTTTGCAAGCTTTATATTTTTAAATCCGGCTTTTTTCAGCAAATTAACTTCATGCTCATAGCAAAAAGGAATATCGATATGGAGACTGCCGAAAGGCAGTTTTTTTTCTTTGTAAATTTTTTCTGCTTCTATAAAACGGGACAATTCTTCTTCATGCGTTTTCAACATAGTATCTCCGTTTATAAAACATCCGGTATCTTTTAAACTGCTGTATATTTTTTTATATAATGATGATTTTTGTTCTTCTGTAAAATGGTGCATTACATAACAGGATATTATTATATCAAAGGTTTTTGCTTGAAAATCTAAATCAAAAAAAGAAGAACAGATAGTTTTTAATGAGATTTCTTCAAAAAGTTGTTTTTTTTCTAATTCATGAATCATTTCTTCGGCGATATCAACGGCTATGATATTAGTCTTAAATTTAATTCTTTCAATTTCTAATCCGGTACCGCATCCAAGTACTAAAATATTTTCCCTTGCTTCAAATTTTTCTAATTGTTTTTCAATTTCGTCATAAAATTCAGACATACCCATTATATTAATAAAATTGTTTTCATGTTTTTTGGCTTCTTCATTAAAATGATCTGACATGCTTTTTATATTCATTTTTACTAAGCTCCTAAATTAATATAAACTAAAACATTGTAATAAACAATAAAAATATATTGACAAACGATAAATTTCATGATAATATCTCTTTACCGATTTATAAAAGGGAGATGTTGTATGAAACGTTTATCGACAATAATTTTACGAATTGCTATATTATTTTTGGCATTTATTATTATTGCTTTGTGTGTAAGTTCGGTTTGGCTGAAATTAACGGACGATCCCAATTCTATTTATAATTATTTATACTATATTTTTATGGCAGGAGTTTTTTCATCCGCAATTCCGTTTTTTATTGTATTATATCATGCGTTTCGGTTATTAAACAATATTGATTCCGGCAATATTTTTTCAGATTTATCAATTGATTCATTGAAATTTATTATATATTGCGCGGGAATAATTTTTGTAATATGCACGGCGGGAGGCTTGCCCTTCTTCTATCATATGGCACAGCTTGACGATGCCCCTGGTTTGATGGTAATTGGTTTTATAATTTCAGGCTCTTCTTTTGTAATTACGGTTTTTGCTTTTATACTTAAATTTTTATTACAGGAAGTCATCGTAATAAAAGAAGAAAATGATTTTATTATTAAAAAAGAAAAATCTAAAAACTTTATTTAAAATATCAAAAAGGACGGATGTTATGAAAATATCCGTCCTTTTATTATAATAATTAAATTTTAAAATTATTGTATCTTATAAAAATAAATATAAAATTTATTTTTTCTTTATTACAAATTTATCAAAAGTACAAAGCAGTCCCGGTAAAACAAATACCACTAAAAATGTTGCGAAAATCCCACCGCGAGCTATTATCAATAATATTTCCGAAACTGAATGATTATCATTTATTAGTATTAAACCGATGGAAAGAGTTATTGATATTAATATAAGCGAAGAAGTAAGTATGGTATGGATTGATTCGTTTAAAGCTTTTATAAGAGAATTTTTTTTGTCATAAGTCATCCGGGCTTCGCGGTAGTAGGAAGTGAAAAGAATACCGTAGTCTATAGTTGCTCCCATTAGTAAACATTGCACAATCAGGAGAGGCAGATAATAAATGCTGCTGCCTTGTATATAAACCGAACCCATTGTTATAAATACCGCACATTGTATTATCGCAACCAGTATTGCCGGAGCGCATAGTGAAAGGAAAGAGATTGCCACAACTACGAATAAAGCGGCGGCTGTTAAAATTGTTATGTAATTTAATTCGGCAGGGAAAGTTTTATGCATATCATAAGCCATTACGGAATTTCCTACAATGTAAAAATCGTTTCCTATTATATTTGAAGCTTCGCTTTTTAATTCGGAAATAAAATTAAAAGTTTCTTCCGATTCTTCCGGAAGATTTGTATTTATAATCATTCTGGAATAGTTTTTTCCTACAAGATTTATTAGACCGTCGTCCATTTCCTCTTTAGCTGATTCCAGTTCGGTTAAAATATCATCCGTAAAATATTCTTTGTATTGTTCGTTTTTGGCTATGTCGGTTATAATAA
This sequence comes from Eubacteriales bacterium, assembly GCA_031549925.1. Lineage (GTDB taxonomy): Bacteria > Bacillota > Clostridia > Oscillospirales > CAG-272 > JAVBPA01. Next base: position 15,148 of record JAVBPA010000021.1, on the reverse strand, counting down.
ATTGCATAAAATCGTAAAAGGTTATTTTTTCTTCGGGAACAAAACCGTGCAAAATGCTATAATAATTATATAGCTGCGCCACAATAGCTTCGTCCATATTTATATAAGCGGCGGCTTCCGCGCTGGTCAGTTCCATAGCCATCATCTGCATATCAAAACCTGCGCTCATTTGACCAAGCTGCGCCAGGGCTTCCTCTGTAAAAAGAGTTGAAAATTGCGGATTTTTTGCTACATCAGTACTTAAAAATTCGATAAAACTTCCGAAAGGTATTTTTATTTCCTGAATTTCTTGATCTTTGTTTAAATATTGATTATACATCATTGCTACAAGCGATTCATCCATTCCGGTTTTTTCAGCAAATTCAATGTATGTAAGCTTCATTCCGAGTGTATTGCTGTAAGCATTGATACTTCCTATGTTTTCATTTCCGAGCAATTTTTCCGAAAGAACGGAAATTTTATCTTCAGCGTCGTTTTTGTAAACTAAAACAATTTGATTTTCACTCTCAAAAACGAGCTTAACTTTATCAAATTCCCCCATTGTATAAGTGATATTTACGCTGTTTCTGAGCAACAGAGAAGCAACAAATAATACAACGAATGCACCGGATATTATATAACGGGCATGAAAACTGAATTTCCCGAGCCAATCCATTTTTATAGGCAGGCTCTTTTTTGATGTTTTTTCTATCGCTTTATCAAAAAGGACAACAAAAGCGGGGAGAACGGTAAATATACAAAGCAAACTAAAAAATACACCTTTAGCGAGTACAATTCCCAAATCTCTGCCTATGGTAAAGCTCATAAAAACAAGTGCCAGCATACCTACAATAGTTGTTACAGAACTGCTTGATATCGGTACAAACGCGTTTATTATCGCATTTTTCATTGCTTCAAATTTATTATTTGAAATTTTCTTTTCCTGACGGTACCGATTCATTAACATGATAGAATAGTCCATCGACAAACAAACTTGTAATATTGCAGCGATTGCGTTTGTTATATCTGATATACTTTCGAATACAGCGTTTGTACCCATGTTTAATATAATTGCGATTCCGATAGTTAATAAAAATAAAAACGGTTCCAGCCATGATTCGCACATTAAAAATAAAATAACCAACAGTATCGGTAATGCTATTGAAATCAAAGCCGGCAATAATGTGTCAAGTTCTCCTTTGCTTGCAGCATCACCGCTTAAATTAATATCATCAAATGTTTCTTTGACCTCTTTTACTACATCCTTTGCTTCTTGTGAATATGAACCTGCGTCGATTGTGAGGATAAAAAGTGTGTATTCGTCCCGGTTGTAGTCATCATTTTCTTTTTCATATTTTACATCCGTTACATTCGGTATTTTTTCAAGAGTAATTTGTGCCTGCTCAAGTTCATCTTCTTTTAAATCATGGATCATCACACTCAAGCTGCTTACAGCGGGAAATTCGTCTTCCATGATTGAAGCTCCGATTTTTGTAGACGAATCATCGGGCAAATATTTTGTCATATCAGAATTAACACTGACTTTGGTCATAAAATAAGCACTGCATATAATCAACAGTGCGAAAACGATTAATATAATTTTCCGCTTGTCAACAATAAAGCTTGCCATCTTCCGCATAAAAAATAATAACCTCCTGTTTTAATTGACATTATCAACACTATGTATTATAATGCGATTATTATTATTTTGCAACCGACTGTTGATTTTAAATCGGGTGTAAAATAAACAGATGTTAAAAAAGTGTCGTCAAAAACGGAGAAAATTTATTTTATGGGAGAAAATCAAAGGGTAAGACTCACGAAACAACTATTAAAAAACAGTCTTATAAATTTGCTTTCAGAAGCTAACATTCATAAAATATCCGTGAGAGATATATGTAAAAAAGCCGATATTAACCGTACAACATTTTATAAATATTACGGCAGTCAATATGATTTATTGTCCGATATGGAAAATGACGTCATAACAGAAATTGACAGTTATCTGGATATTAATGAAATCGGGATAAAAGACGGGAGCAATCTTGTTCAATTAACTAAAATTATAGTTTTTTTAAACAATAATATCGAATTATGCCGTATATTGTTCAATAACAATATTGACCCGGCTTTTCCAGAAAAATTAATAAATCTTCCGAAGATAAAGCAGACTATCTCAAAATTCAGCACGTATACAAATGAAGAAGAACTTGATTATCTGTTTGTGTTTATTGTAAACGGAGGCTTTTCTTTGATGTGCCGGTGGCTAAATAAAGAAAACCGGGAAACTCCCGATGAAATAGCTGCGCTTATCAATGACGCTTTCTTAAAATTTTTTGGGATTATATAATCAACGCAGAATAATTCAATATTCTTCTATGAAATGAAGGCAAGGAATGTTGTGATTTATTATAAAAATAATTTCGGAAAACTATTGACATTAACGCAGCGTAATAGTTTATAATAAAACGCGGGAGAAAAAATTATATGGAATATACAATAAAAAAGTTATGCGGTATATCCGGAGTAACCGCGCGTACACTGCGTTATTATGATCAAATCGGATTATTAAAACCGAATAGAATAAGCTCTAACGGATACAGAATTTACGGAAAAGATGAAGTCGATAAATTGCAGCAGATATTATTTTACCGGGAGCTGGGTTATTCGCTAGAAGATATCAATACGATTATAATGACAAAAAATTTTAATATCGATGAATCACTTTCAAAGCAGTTGAAAATGCTAACCGAAAAAAGGGAACAGCTTGATTTATTGATTGACAATGTCAAAAAAAGTATAAAAGCCAGAGGAGGCGATTTTTATATGAGCGATAAAGAAAAATTTGATGGTTTTAAACAAAAGCTTTTGGATGAAAACGAAAAGAAATACGGCAATGAAATACGTGAAAAATACGGCGAAGAAAACATAAAAGCAAGCAACAAAAAATTTATGAATATGACAAAAGAGCAATACGAAGCGGTGCAGGAGCTTTCGCTTAGATTTAATGAAACATTAAAAGCGGCAGTTGAAACAGGTGATCCGGCAAGTGAAACCGCGCAAAAAGCATGTCAGCTGCACAAAGAATGGCTGTGTCATTTTTGGGCTTCTTATTCCGTTGAAGCTCATCTGGGAGTGACACAAATGTATGTAGACGATGAAAGATTCACCGAATATTATGAAAAAATCGTTACCGGAGGAGCTGTATTTCTTCGTGACGCGGTAAAAATATTCTGCGGAAAATAAAAACAAACCGTTCAGAGTGAAGATGAAGGTTACTGGGACGCGGTCGCTTTTGAAAAAGCTCCGCAAAACTTTTGACAAAATTAACGTTTTTTAAAACGGTCTGCCTATAATAAAAGCAGACCGTTTTGTTTATTCTAAAATATTTTTTTCATTCAGCAGGGTGACGAATTTATTTATATCATTCTGTGCTGTTTCCTCATCTACTTCGTATTCCTCCAGCATTTTTTCGAGCAGTAATTCAACCGTCGCTCCGCTTTCCAGTAATGACCATAGGAAATGCCCAGATTCATTTACGCTCATGACATATGTATCGTCAGACGCGGCTTCCCCTACCGGAACAATGATGTATTCATCAAGGATATTGCGGACAATATATCCTTCTTTTATTTTATAAACTTTTTCATCCATAACTTTATTATAATCCTCAATCTTTTTTTGTGTCATCCGGTTTCCGCGGGAAAAAGAATCTGTATATCTTCGCAAGAACGCGTCTTGTAGTGCGATACCACAAAAACCGGTAAATAAGACGGAACGGAGCTAAAAATTTATATAAATTCCAAACAAACGAATTTCTTTCGATTTTTTTTCCGTTGCGTATAACATAATTTACAATACCGACAATTTCCGAGCAGGGATAATTATTTTCACCGGAATCCGTGTTATCTCCTCTCATATTAAACATGAAAGGGGTTTTATCTGTTTCATAATATACTTTTGTAACACGATGGAGGATATATCTGCCTCTTTTGGTGTCAAATAATACAATATCGCCTTTTTTAAACGTATCATTTTTTTTAGCTTCCGGATCAAAGGCAATGAGAGAAATTGTATCACGGACAGGAAATAAAAATGATTTCATGCTCACTCCGGTAACGCGTACCATCGCGGTTCCGGTTTTTTGAAGACTTTCTTTTATTATCGAAAAATATATCTCTGTAGGTATCTTTTTTATATTGTTTGCATTTAAATCCATAATTGATTAATAAAATTATCAGCTTCTCGTGTTGTCACCGAGCATCGGAGTTTTGAGACCCTCTCCGCTGAGAATTGCGGGATATAATCCACCCATTATTTCGTTGGATCCGAACAGATAAGTTGAACCGATAACGAGAGCGGGGACATATCTTTCATCTTCTGTTATTGAAAAGTTTTCGTAATAATATTCGCACAGAGCAAGTCCTTCTTCGGTTTGCTTTTCGATTGCTATAATATAAACCTTACTTTCCGTTCCGTCAGCTAAGCGTATTATATCGGGCATTTCATCGAAAAGAGGGGAGATTGCTTTGCAATAAGGGCAATAATCTTTGTATAAATAATAAATGACCGTGTCAGTCGGGCCGAATTTATCGCTTGTCGCCGCGGTAGAACGGGCGGTGTATAATTCGGGCTCTACAATTTTTGCTTCCGGTTCGAGTGACGGTATTATTTTATATACAATGTTTGTCATTATAGCAGGTTTTATAACCGGCCAAACGCGTACCATTACCCTCCATCCGATAAACCCTCCTGCTAAAAAGACGAAAACAAATAATAAAATTAATTTTGTTTGGGATTTTCTCTTCGGCTGCTGCGGCATTGCTTCTTTTAAATCCGGAGAAGAATTTATTTCCGGAATATTATCGTTATTATCCATATGATTCTGCTTTCTTATGTATAAAATAATATGATTTCGAACAATATTATATTATATTTTTTGTTTTAAGTCAATAAATATTTTTATCAATAAAAAAAGTCGTATTTATATTAAGATGAGTATAATATAAAAAACGACTTATTGTATAAATTTAAATTTATCATATTTTTAAATACATTTAAAAACAATAAGAACTATACATAACTATATTCATAAAAACTTATGTTTATATAAATTAAATTTAAATATTATAATAATTATTATTGTGTTTTAGGTCCTATATAATCACATGCAACTTCGTTTCCATAACTTCCGTTGCAAGTCCAAGTTATTTCAGATCCTGCAGGAACTATAATATCCGCTTGATAATCAGAAGTAACATCTATTGGATATGCTTCATTCGGAGCAGTGATTGCGCTTTCATCTGTTAAACAGAGATAACAACCTACTAAAGGAGCACTTAATATATTTGTGTCAGGTACAAATTTTTCAAATTCCATTTTAGGAATTGTATAAATTCTTTTCATAATATTATCACCGTTTTATTAAAATAATAATTTATTTAGTTTCACCGCAAGCGGGTCCAAACTGTGCACATGCATGGTAATAACCGTTTTTTAATACCAAATGCGTTGTTGTTCCGCCATATGTAGGAGCACATAAATCCTCACCTGGTAGATAGCCGTCAGTTTCACATATTTCACATAATGTAACACTGCTTATGTTAGTGTCTTGGATAATATATTCGACTGTTATCATTGGCACAATATATTTTTTCATTATTTATTAACCTCCTTATTTTATTTTTCATTTATACCGCAAGCAAGTCCATCCATTGCGCAAGTATGATAAAACCCGTCAATAATAACAAAATACTCTGTCGTTGCTAAAGGATGAAATGATGGAGCGCATAAATCCGAACCTAACGTTTTACCTTGAAGTTCCGGACAATCTTTGCATATAATAATAGCGCTGCTTATACTGGTATCTTGAATAGTGTACTCGAATGTCAAAGTTGGTGAAATATACTTTTTCATCATATATTAACCTATTTATCATTCTTTTTATATTCTTCTTTATAAATCATATTTAAAAACGCGTAATCGCAAGTATATTTATCGATTGATTCTGTACCCATTCCGTTTAAAACCAATCTCGCAGGACAATTTGTAACGCAATATTTTTTATATTTACAATCGTTGCACATTTGCGGAGAAAAATAATAATTATCCATTTCCGAATACATATTCTCCCATGATTTCGCAATTCCGATTTCAAGCGGATATTGTTTTGGTGTTATGTATTCCTGACAATAACGCATCGAACCGTCGGCGTCAAGGAAGAAGCCTAATAGAGCGTCAAGGCAGTATGTTTTTTCAGACTTTGGTTCTCTGCTGCTGTTTTCTGATATAAAATCGGGTTCTCTTCGAGATAACTCTTTTTCTAAAATTTCGGCTTCCGCCAGAGCTTGTTCGGATTCATTGAGGTAATAATTATGCAGACATATACGCTGAGCCGGAGAAAGCCTGGAATTATAATAATCTGTTACTATTTCATTGTTTATATGTTTGTGTATATCTGTACAAAGAGAGACCCTCAAATTTAACGGCTGCAGTTTATTTAATATAAGAGGTATATCGTGTACATTTTCTTTAATCAGCGTTAATGTCAATATTAATTTCGTTTTTATTGTACGAAAAAATTCTATGGCATCAAAAACCCGTTCATAACCGCCAGCTTGTCCAGTAACTTTTTTGTATGTTTCCGGCGAACCTCCGTATATCGTAATCATTGTATTTAACGGAGGATATTTAGAAAATACTTCTTTAATTTTTTCATCAACCAAGGTCGCGTTTGTTTTAATTGTTATTTTAAAGCCAAGATTATAAGCGAATAAATATATTTCCGTAAAATCCGGTTTCGAAAGCGGTTCTCCGCCTGTTATCGCCAAATCAACGATTCCGTTGTCTTTTAATTGCAAAAGTAAAGCTTTCCATTGCTCAGCGGAGATCATATCCCCGCATTTTTTGCTGTTCTTCGGATACGAGAAAGCGCACATTTTACATTGCAAATTGCAATAATAAGTCAATCCGATCATACAGGTAATAGGTTTTTTTTGATTTAATGCCTTTTGATAAAGTCGGGTCATCGTAGGGCTTCCGTTTTCGATAATACCGTTATGACTTATTAACATTTTTCACCGATATCACAAACCGCCGTTTAAGGCGGTTAATTTTCTATTTTTTCTTATAATAGGGTCCTTTATCACATGCTAAATAATGGTCTAATATGTTTCTGTTCGTTTTTACATCGGGAAAGGCTACTCCGCAAAATTCGCAATGCCATATGCCGTCTTTCATGTAACCACCGGCAACTTTATCCAGTTCTTCTTCGGTTAATTCTTCTTTTTCATCGCAGCAGCATTCGCATTTTTTTTCTTCTGACATGACTGTTCCTCCTAAATTAATTATGTAAAAATGGTTTATTTCATACTTTTAAAATTACAAATTAAGATACGTTCAAAAACTATAAATAATTTATGAGATTTTTATCCAATTTCATTATAACATTATTAATATCAATATGTCAATAAGTAAAGAAAAAAAATATAATTTTTTTTTACAATTTGCTAACAATTAAATATATCATTTTAATTTACTGCTGCTAAGTTAAGTATTGTTCAAAAATCAAAATATAGTATTCCTTAAAATTACAGCGGATTCAAGCTCAGGAGTACATGAAAGCTGCCATATCCGGACATTTTTTACAATGTTCAATATCATGTCAAGGGCTATCTCCGCTTTTTTCGTTTCCCAGCGCGGAACGAAAGCATTTTCTATTATTTTTATATATGCGTTATTGCCGCTCAAACGTTCGACTTTATTTTGCGGACTTTGTTTTATTATAACAATATCGTCCACATGCCAGCTTCCCATTTCATGATATTCGGAAGAACCAGAAAAAATTGTCCCTTCGAATATTATTTCACTCGGGAGACACTTCAAAAAAGCATAATCTCCGTTTACGATTTTTGCTCCGAAATGACGGCGCCAAAGTTCCGAATGAGTTGTTTTTCCTGTTCCGGAGGGAGCTGAAAATATTATAGTTCTGCCCATATATTCGATGGTTACGCAGTGAAAACCGAGAAACGAATCATCGAATGAATTTAATAATAAAATAGTCTGGATTGCTTTTTTATAAAATTCTAAAGCGTTTACAAATACAAGGACAGTATAATTTTTTTCGTCAGCTTTATTTATTCCGAACAAAACCTGCCCGAGATTATAACATAACAGACAATCGGAACCGTTTATTTCCTTGCTTATAAAACCGGTATAATTATCAGAAGTAACAGGCAGCAATTTTTTGGGTATAAAAGCGGGAATCATGTTAATGCTGTAATCTGTTTCAAAATCATCACCGATTATATAACCGCTGAAAATTTTTTCGAATTCTTCATTCGGCAGCACAGTATTAACATTGATTTTATTATTAAGTATACATATTTTCATATATTTTTAAAATAAACTCTATTTAAAATATTTTATAATCAAAAATAAAGAGCGGAATTCCGCTCTTTTAAATATGGTGAAGTATGTGTGTAAATCAATCAACGCACATAGCATTATAAAACTCGTCATAAAAACAGTCTTCCACTGTAGTCCATGGTATTGTTACTATATTATCTTCAGTTGAATATCCGCCACTAAGTAATGATGCATGAAGCTGGCAATTGTCTAAACCAAATGTAATAGTTTTCGTAACCCAAGCTCTTCCATTTGCAAAAGCCACTTCATCATCTTCATCTTCTATACATTTACATCCAAAAACAGTAAAAGTAAAACCACCCACGGTAAAGACAGCCGATCCGGCTATACCGGTATCAGCTAAATATTCATTTGTATAAAATTCCGGTTCCATATATAATTTTTTCATAAATTTACCAACTCCCGATATATCTCTTTACATTCAAAATTAAATTTATATAAAAATGTCATCTTTTATTCGGTTGACATTAAAATCTTTAAAACATTTTTTATTTCAATAGTTGTTCTCTTATGATTTTTTCCGCGTAAGCGTATCTGCACATATAGTCATCGGGAACATTTCCGAATATTCCGTCGGGTCTCGTTCTCCCCGGGCAATTTAAACATACATCATAATATGAACATTGAATACATTTTTTGTTAGGCTTGAAAAGCAAATCCGCTGCTGTCGTCAGTTTTTCAAATGCTTTTTTAAATCCCTCCGCAAAAGGATTTGTAAAATAACTGGTAAGAGTTAAACACGATCTCATTTCGCCGTTCCAAAATACGGCTGGGGATGTGTAGGAACCTTTGCAGCGTCCTTTGTTTTGATTAACTTCTACTTGTTCGTAAGGAAATCCGTTTTGATTTAAATAGTTTTCTATTTCTTTTATCTTTTCCGCTTGTTCCGCTATTTCCCGCGGGTTGTAATAATTCAAAAATACATTCAAAACAGGGGACAGGCGAACTTCTTTTATATTGGAGAATTCCGAACCGCATCTATGTATATCGGCGACGGCGCTTTGCCTGAAAGGAAGTCCTAATTCAAGCGCGATTTTTGCCAAATCTGAATATTCGTCTATATTTGTTTTTATAAGCGAAAAATTAAGCGAAACTTTTTTGCAAACCTGCTTAAAAAGCTCTATTCCGCGCATTGTTTTATCATGGCCGTTATCGATTCTGCAAATCGATTTGTATGTTTCGTTTGAAGTACCGTATAAAGTTATAATCACTTGATACGGGGGATATTTTTTAAATAATCCGACGAATTCTTCATCCATCAGCGAAGCGTTCGTCATCAGCGAAACAAGGAATCCCATTTTGTGAAGCTCGGTGTACAACCGTTCAAACTCCGGATATAATAAACATTCCCCTCCCGTCAGAGTCACCGATAATATACCGGCTTCTTTGCACTGACTCCCCATTTCAATCCACTCATCGGCTGTTTTTATTTCCCCGAGGAGAGAAGCGAGCTTGTCGGTCATCTTGATATAACACATTCTGCACGCAAAATTACATTTATGCGTCAGCTCGAATGTAACCGAAAAAGGTTGTTTTTTTATTAATGCTATATTTGATAATCTTTTTATAAACGGATCGCCGGCAAAAGGAGTGTCGTTAAAATCATTCATCGCAAAAAAATAAATATTAAATATGAATTTTTGAATCCTTATAATAATAACATAAAAAAATGATTTTGTCAATATTTATATGTGTAAAAAATTACGCAAATAAGTTAAATATTTGGGATATAATGAACAAAAAGTATATTAAAAGGCACAAAAAACCAATGGATAATTGTTTAAACATTCTACAATAAATGGTATTATTTAGTATCGCACCAAAAAAATAAGAAGTTTTGTTTTTTAGAAAAAATATTATACTATAAACGGCAATCTTGACAATGATTAAATATTATTATATAATAATGTGTAAAATATAAAATGACATGCATAAATCAAGGTGACTCATATACAGCAAAATATCTGTATTGAGTTTTTTTTATCTCTCACTATAACTTTCATAACCGTCATAATAAAATTTTTATTTTTAGGAATTATAAATGGGAATTATTGAATTATTTATATTGGCAATTGGACTTGCGATGGATGCTTTTGCTGTTTCGATTTGCAAAGGAATCGCTGTGAAAAAAGCTTCATTCAAAAACATGTTGACAGCCGGATTATGGTTCGGCGGTTTTCAGGCTCTGATGCCCGTTTTCGGATATCTGATCGGTTCCGCTTTTGAAATATATATAAATTTTTATGACCACTGGATTGTTTTTGTATTGCTCGTATTTTTAGGTATAAAAATGATTTGGAGTTCCAAAAACAACGATTCTGATAATACCGACGCCTCTTTTGGGTTTAAATCTATGTTTTCATATGCGCTCGCTACCAGTATCGATGCTATAGCCGTCGGAGTGACATTTGCGCTGCTGCCCGATATTAATATATTTTCGGCAGTAACTTTTATAGGTATTATTACATTTATATTTTCGGCTGCCGGTGTTAAAATCGGACAGTTGTTCGGTTTGAAATTTAAACGGTCAGCAACTATAACCGGAGGAATTATTCTCGTTTTAATCGGTGTAAAAATTTTATTTGAACATTTAGATATACTTCCATTTTAATTTATAATTATTCGGAGCATAAAACAATGCAAAAAACCAACATTCCCAAAACTGTTATGGCAATACATGACTTATCAAGCTTCGGACGCTGCGCTCTGACGGTTATACTTCCCGTATTGGCTGTTCAGGGTATTCAAGGAATACCTTTGCCTACCGCGCTGCTATCGACTCATACGGGGGGATTTACTGATTATGCTTTCCGTGATTTGACAAAGTATATGAATGAAACTATTGAGCATTGGGAAAAGCTCGGACTTAGCTTTAATGCCATATACAGCGGATTTCTAGGAAGCACCGAACAATGCGATGTGGTTACAAAAGCCATAAAAAAATTTAAAAAGCATGATACGTTTGTTTTGGTAGATCCGGTTATGGGAGACAACGGGAAATTATATTCGACAATGAATTCCGATATGATAAAAAGAATGCGCCTTTTATGCTCGTATGCCGATATTATTACCCCAAATGTAACTGAAGCTCTTTTTTTGCTTGACAAGAACGGAAATTATGATATAAATATAAAATACGGTACATTAAATAAAGACAAAATAGAAACAATGCTTAGTTCTCTTGCGGAGTTTGGGATTTGCAATATTGTCATGACAGGGATACACAGTTATGATAATATAATTACAGCGGTTTACAGCAGCGGGGAAGTTTTTTTCCACGAGCAGCCCCGCCTTAATTGTTTTTATCCGGGTACAGGAGATGTTTTTGCTTCGGTTCTGCTTGGAAAGATGCTTCGCGGAGAAAATATATTTGATAGCTGCGAATTTGCTTCGGATTTTGTTTGGCGCGTTATGGAGGGAACTTTAAATTCCGGAAATCCCTCACGGTACGGTGTATTTTTAGAAAATTATTTGAAATATTTAATCTAGATATTTTTAGGATGATATAAATTGATTAGCAATACAAAAAAATTAATTCTTGCAGCTGTTTTCGCGGCTTTGATTTTTATAGCGACTGCGTTTTTGCCGAAAATGCAAATTCCCGGAGGATACATACACTTCGGGGATGTTTTAATATATATATCAGCAAGCATTTTACCTCTGCCTTACTCCGTCATGTCTGCCGCTGTAGGAGCTTCACTCGCGGATTCGCTTTCCGGTTATATCGTATGGGTACCCGCTACATTGGTCGTAAAATCAATTATCGCTTTATTGTTTTCAAATAAGAAAAAAACTATATTAACAAAAAGGAATATAATAGCCGCAATCATATCGGTTTTTGCCGGAATTTCCGGTTATTATTTATATGAAGCATTAATCATATCATCATTTGCGGCAGCTCTGGAGTCAATTCCTTTCAACATTTTGCAGGGAATCGGTAGTTTGGTTATTTATATAGCTCTGGCGTTCACTCTTGACAGAGCAAAAACAAAAGAATTATTTGATAAAATATAAAAAAGCATTTTTGTTTAACTGATATAGAATTGTAATGGAGGTTATGTATGAAAAAAAATATTCTCATTTCGCAGTCGGGCGGACCTACTCCGGTTATTAACAATTCTTTGAGAGGTGTCATCGATATGTGTAAAAATTTCGATAACGCCGGTACAATTTATGCCGGATGGCATGGAATCGAAGGAATATTGAAAGAGGAATTGTTGAATTTATCGGCGCAGGACAGCGAGGAGATTGGTCTGCTGCGAACAACTCCGTCGGCGGGTTCGATAGGGAGCTGCCGGTACAAGCTTAAAAATTCAAACAAAGAGGATTTTGACCGCGTCATCGATGTGCTTTCCGCTCATAATATCGGATATCTTTTTTACATCGGCGGAAACGATTCAATGGATACCGCAAATAAAATATCAATGCTTGCGGGAGAAAGAGGAATAGAAATTGCCGCTACAGGCGTTCCGAAAACAATAGATAACGATGTGGGAGACAGCGATTTTAAAATTATCGACCATACTCCCGGATACGGAAGCGTCGCTAAATATTGGACAACGGTAATTCAAAACGCAAATGAAGAAAACGCGGGTTCTTCTCCGTCAGATCCGGTTCTTGTAATACAGGCTATGGGGCGTAAAATAGGCTATATCCCGGCATCAGCCCGTCTTGCCGATCCGCTGCGTGAAATGCCCCTGCTTATTTATATGACAGAATCAAATTTAACTCTTCCGCAAATATCCGACGATATAAACGACATGCTGAAAAAACGCGGACGTGCGGTAGTGGTTGCGGGAGAGGGGCTGGAGCTTGGCGATATAGGAGAGCTTCGTGATAATTTCGGTCATATGCAATTCAGTTCGTCACAAACAACAGCGGCGCAAATGCTGATAAATTATTTAAATAAAAACGGACTTGCCGCAAGAGGCTCAGCCAGATGTCAAATTCCGGGAACTGATCAGCGTTCATGTATTAATTTGGCTTCATCCGTTGATCTTGACGAGGCTTATATTTTAGGATGCAAAGCCGCTGAAATAGCTTTTAGCTGCGGCGGTGGATACATGTCGACAATAATACGCAATGAAAAGCCGTATTATTCTGTCGCATATGATAAAGTGCCGCTTGGAATCGTTGCTAATTCCGAAAGATCTTTTCCGGGCAGCTGGCTGACAAAAGAAAAGAATGATGTTACGGATGAGTTTATAAAATACGCAAAGCCTTTGATAGGAGATGACTGGGTTACAGTTCCGCTTATAGGCGGAATTATGCGTTTTACCCGTTTCAGGGAAATCTTTGCTGATAAAAAATTAAAAGAATATGTTCCGCAGGAGTACAGAAAAATATCCGAATTATAAAAAATGCAAAATAATTATTTCATTTCATCGGAGCGGAGGTAATTATTATGAAAAAATTAAATATAAAAATAAACATAATTATATTTATTGCAATGCTCTTTTTATTTACTTCCTGTCAAAAAAATGAAAATATTGAATTTACCGATATACCGGATAATTATAGTCTTGAGGAAGCGGTTGAAAATGGATGTGTTGTTTATTATGACGGCGACATATTCGAGGGACAGGATATATGGGATAAATTTGTTGAGATGTGTGCAAAAAAAGAGGAATGCAGCGTGAGGCTCGCGTTTTATTACACATTGGGAAATCCGGATCAATATTCGCCGGAACTGTATGAAGAAATAAAAGATGATTATCCGGTATTGTATATAAACGATTTGAAATACGACGGGGAAAAATATATTCATTATTATAAAGACGCAGGAAAATATTATAAGACGGAATACAAGTATATGAAAAAATTCGAAGGGGAGCCGTTAAGCCAATCCGCGTTATACAGCAGTTATATTTACTATGTTTTATTAAATGATGATAAAATCAATTGGAAAGATATAGAGCATGGTATGTTCAGCTCTCAAGGTAATGCCTGGATCGATCATTTTAGAGTATACAGCAATTATAATTATAAAAATCTTAAATAAAAAACGGACGGCAGCAAGTTATGTACAGTTACGATTATTTATTTTCGCGTATAAATTTACCAAAAGAATCGATTTCCGCTATAAGCGAAGCGATGAAAATATTAAGCTGCGATAAAAAAAGAATGACAGATGTGTTTTTTTCGGGCGGAGACGCAAAAGCGGAATTGACATCAGTTTCTTCTCTCCATTGTGAAATAAATGAAGATTTGTTTTGGCTTGCGTATATCATTATACTTACAGAACGTACCTATGAAATATACCGGGAAAAAAATCTCAGTGAAGATTTGTTTTACGATACCATGGAAGATATAACTATATGGGTCAAACGAACTAAACGTGATTTCGGAACTTGGGGTATTCACGGTGAATTCGGATGGTTGTCAAATCATTTGAGAACGGCTTTATTTCGTTTCGGAAGAATACAGTTCGAACTTAGCAAACACAACCGTGAAACATATTCAAAAAACGGAAGGACAATTTCAAGAGGCGAAACTATAATTAATATGCACATACCCGACGACGGTCACCCGCTGCTTCGTTCACTTCGGCAGGATTCATATAACAGAGCGGCAGAATTTTTCGGATTGGATGTTTTTGTTTGCAATTAATGGCTTGTGGTTCCGGATCATGTAAAGTTTTTACGCGGCGATTCCAATGTTCTTGATTTTATGCGTGATTTTGAAATAATCGACAGCGGATTTGAGGAAGCAAAATCAAATATGTGGCGTGTTTTCAATTTAC
>JAVBPA010000094.1:0-20148 GCA_031549925.1 Eubacteriales bacterium | reverse complement strand
ATATTTTGATTTAACCGAAGATATCATATCTGTTTCGATTATTCCGGGACGTATTTCGTATACATTTATACCGTGACAAGCCAAACGGTCGGCAAATAATTTTACAGTCATTGAGAGAGCCGCTTTTGATATACAATATTCACCTCTATTAATGCTTGCTGTTTCTGCTGATATTGATGTAATATTTATAATCGACATAAATTCGCCCGAAGGCTTCTCTATCATACGATTTGCCGCGTATTGAGTTAAAAAAAATGTTCCGCGAAGATTTGTTTCAATTAATCTGTCAAAGCTTTCAGGCGTCATATCGAGCAAATCTGAACGAACGGAAGGAGCAATACCAGCATTGTTCACAAGTACATCAAGTCTTCCGAATTTTTCGTAACAGGAGTCGATTAAAGCCTTTCTTTCAAGATCTTCCGTAATATCCGCTTTTTGATAAAATGATTCGGGAGAAATATTATTAAGTTCCGTTATGTATTCATTGACCGATGGATCATTTATATCTCTTGTAGCTGAAGCGGCTATAACAAAACCCGCTTTAGCAAGCTCAAAAGAAATACCTCTTCCTATTCCGCGCGCCGCTCCGGTTATGACTGCAACGGGTTTTGGTTTTGAGTTCATAATTTCATCCGACCTCGTATTTTGCATTTTAATTTAATCTTTCTTTTGTACATATTGACGGTACAGCGGAGCAAACATTTCGCTGTCTCTTAAAATACATCCGGTCGGACCTCCTGCGCGGACAAGTTCAATACATTTTCCGCATGTAGTGCAGGTTTTATTTTTATCAAAACATTCATTTACCATATCATTCGCGTAATTCGGATAAGCTACAGCCATACGTCCGAATCCGACAGCTGTTACCATCCCCGTCTCAAGAGCTCCTGCTGCCGCGTATTGAGCGGCTTCACCCAGATAACTGTAGCCTGTTCCTATAAAATTTAAATCGGGATATGCCCTCTGACAAATTCCGGCGTGTTTTATCAATCTGTCAACACCTGCCAGAGGATGTTCCTGCGGCAAATATGCTCCGTGTGAATACGGACGGTTAATGTGCGGATTAACATATGGCGCACCCATTGTGAAATTAATTGTAGTAATTCCGTCTTCACGCAAATCGCCGATAAGACTGAGTGGTTCTTCTAAATCGGGAACAGTATAATCGTCTTTGTTCGCTCCGAAACCATAAGGATATTCAAATCCGTCATAAACTCCGAAACGCGAGGATAAAATTGTTTTTTGGGATATAACTTGTTTCGTTCCCCTAACAATATCCCGTACTAATCTAACCCGGTTTTCATAACATCCGCCGTATTTTCCGCTGCGGAGATAAGCCGATACAATTTCTCCGAGCAGATATCGGTGGCACACTTTTACATCGATTCCGTCAAAACCGGCTCTTTCCGAAAGTATAGCTGCCTTGACAAAAGTTTCCTCCAGTTTTTCCAAATATTCGTCCGATACAACCGGATAATCGGAAGGGATATCAAGAGTTTTGTTCATTATCGGGTTGTGGTATGTAATAATCGGAGCAGGTTTACCGTTCGGTTTAGAAAATCTTCCCGAATGAGTAAGCTGGATTATAACAGGGATACCTCCGCTTTTTTCATGAATCATATCGACAAGTCTTTTAAATGAATCGATATTATCTTCACGAAGGCATAATTGATAAGGAGTCGATTTCGCATCATCCTGAACTGCTACAGCTTCAAACCATATAAGCGATGCTCCGCTTTCGGCAAATCTGTTGTATTGGCGGTATGTCATTTCATTCGGAGAACCGTCAGTATCGTTTCTGAATACTTCTATGGGATGAACTGTTATCGAATTTTTTAACGTGTACGGTGTTCCGAACAGTTTTCTGCTCTTTTTTAGTTCCGATAAATTATCTGATACCGGTATAGATAATTTAAATTCTTCTATTTTTTCGATTAATTCATTTTTTGTCATACTTTAACAATGGCGCTCCGTTATATAATTATAAAATTAAATCAAGCAAAGTTTCACAATCTCCAAAAAAAGCTTCCGGTGTTCCGTCGTGAACAAACTCAAGAAGCAGGGAATGTGTTTTTTTTGTTTCTTTTAATAAAGCTATATATTCTTCCCAGCGGTTTTTATGGTGAGCTAGAGGGAATTTTAAATTATTTTCCCAAGCAAAAACATGTATATTCGAAACATAAGGCAGCATTTTTGCGAGTCCGGCGATATTATAAGCATGACTTTCAAATTGATTAGGCTGCCAGTATAGAAAAAAATTATTAATTTTACTGTTGATTTCAAAAGCGGCTTCAGCGGCTGTTACGGGTTTATCCGTTATTGTTCCCCCGTGGCACTCCGCCGATATTGTTATATTTCTTTCATTTGCCGAAAAACAAATATTTTGCAAATCTTGTATGATATTTTTATATTCATCAGAGCTGTATTCGCTTCTGTTTTTACTTCCTGCCCAAACGCGTATATTGGATGCTCCCAAAGCCGCTGCGGTTTCTAAAATACTGTTAAAATCCTGACCCGTACCCGCTCTGTAATATGAACCGTAGGAAACAATGTCAATATTATTTTTTTTGCAAGTATTTTTTACTTCTTCGGCTTTTTTAATATCTCCGTGGGGTATGTGAACATCTCCGCCGAATTCAACGCATGAAAGACCGGATTTTTTTATATACTCGATCAGCTTTTCGCAGCTAACAGAACGGAATGTTACAGAAACAAGCCCCGGTAAAAATATTGATTTTTTCATATTATGCACCGTTTTAAGCCATGGTAGCAAGCATTGACTTCGTAACCGAATACAAAAGAGGTTTATCATCTAAAAAACGGCAAAGTTCATCGTACATAAATTCACCCATACGGCAAACCTCGTCTCCGATACTTCCGGCAATATGCGGTGATAAAAATATATTTGGCAAAGTATATAACGGACTGCCGTTTACCGGAGGTTCGGGATATGTTACATCCAGCAAAGCGACACGTCCGGGACATTCTGCCATGGCGCGGCAAAGATCATCCTCGACCACCTGAGCACCGCGTCCGGTATTTATAAAAGCTGAATTATTACTCATTAATGAGAATAGATTTCCGTTTAACATACCTGCAGTCTGCGCGTTATTTGCCAGATGATTTGAAATAACATCACAATTGGAAAATATATATTCCAGAGAAACCTTCTTAACTCCGAGAGAAGAAGCTTCTTCATCGGATAAAAACGGATCAAAAACATATATATCCATTTTGTACGCCTCGTTCAGCATACGGATAACAAGCTTTCCGATCATTCCTGCGCCTATAATACCAATTTTAGAGTTATAATTGCCTTTGAAATAACCGCCAGCCGAACGGTTTTCCCAAGTTTTTTCAGATGTATGCTTAAAGCGCTGGAAATATCCTTTAGCTGCCAATATTATTTGCGCGACAGTAAATTCCGCTACCGGGACGGCATTTGCTCCCCATGCGCTTACCACAATTTTATTTTCGTCTAAAAATTCATGTGCGAACCCTTGAACCGAACCCGCTCCGTAAAAAACAGCTTTAAGGAACGGCATTTTTTGTGATATAAAACTTTTTTCAAAACGAGGCATTCCCCAGGTTGATAAAATAATATCCGTTTCATTAAGCATTTTTTCAGTATTAGATTCGGATAATGCTTCGGGAGTGAAGGAAGATAAAGTTCCTATGATATCTACGATTTTTGAAAAACGGCTGCGAAGCTGTTCGGGATATACTTTAAACAGCGAATCTTTATTGCTTGACATAAAAACAGCTTTTATATTTATCACATCCTTAAATGATATTATATATTATTGATTTATCCTCTGTCAGTAAAAACCGGTTTTTCTTCCGTAACGGCTTCATCTGTTGTAGTATAATACGGATCGATCATAATTTCTTTGATTTTAGGGTATGAAGCATATGCCCCCATAAAAGCTCCCGCTCCGAAAAGAATAACAAAAGGAAGCATGATTCCGAGAGGGAAGAATAAAATCAGCATTACATAAACGATTAAAAGTGCGAAACCTGTTCCGGATATCGCGGCAAGATTTCTTTTTCCTCCCAAAATTGAAAAGATGAAAGAATTTTTAAATATTTTGAAAATCGTGAGATTAAACGTTATAAGCTGCAAATAAATATAATACCGCATAATATAATAAGCGAAAGCAAGCATTATGTTTGCGTAAAATATTATTGAGTACATTGTAGAACCCATATTGAAATACGTCAGCATTATATTAAAAACAAGCAATGTAATAATAACGCAGTCTAAAATACCTACAATCATACTTTGGCGGAAGTTCTTTTTTATAGCGTATATAAAATCCTGCATAAAGAACAACGGTTCTCCGCGTATTATGGAACGGATTAAATACGAAATTCCGGTATTGACGGGGCCGAATGTAAAAATTATAAGCGCAGTCAATCCGAAAAAAACATATGTCGCAGGGGTCCAAAGCGAAACAGTCGCTTGAACTCCGTGTATCCCATAAAGAGCCATATAAGCAGGAGTTATTTTTTCCGATATCAAAAACGCTCCGCGGAGTTGCGCGAAAAGGCTTGAGGACGGAGCAAATGAATTTGTATTGAGAGCGCCTGTCGTTGCGTATAAAGCAAAAAGAAACGGAAAATTTCCGAAAACAAATAAAAGGTTGATTTTTGCTATGTTTGAAATATTACGTCCGAATAATTTAAAAAAATATTTTAAATCAAGTTTTGCGGGAGGAGCTTTCGGAACGCCTTTTCCGACACGCTGAGTATCAAATATTCTTGAAAAAAATCCTTTTTTCTTTTCCTTAGTATTGTTTTCGTTATTTTTATTCAAAACAAACCTCTCATACATTTTGTTATTTTCAAAAAAGAGTTATAATTCCTTTTTTTATTATAATAATTAAACAAAGAAGCAATTTATATTGTTCATAAGCAGGGAAGCGGATAAAACATATACATTTAAATTGCAATCAGAATCGATGATTTTAATAATAAATTTTACGTAAAGTCTGTATAAAAATTTTTGCTGTATAAATAATTATTTATATATTTCTGATAATTCGTCCGCTCTTTCGGTACAAGCTTCCATAGCTTCAAATATTATGCCGGATAAATCTCTTTCATACAAAATTTTCATCGCTTGTTCGGTAGTTCCGCCTTTTGAAGCGACAATTTTGATCAGTTCATCCGGTTTCATACCGGAATTACGCATCATTTCAGCGGAACCTGATACGATATCGCAAACTATATCTAAAATGTCATACCTTTTTATCCCGAGTTTTTCGGCGGCTTGAGCCATTGCCGAAATAAAAAGATAAACATAAGCCGGAGAGCTTCCGTTTAATGATATAACGGCGTTCATTTTATCTTCCGGTAATTCGAAAGCGCGTCCTGAAGCGGAAAACAATTCCATAATATCGCCAAAAGCTTCGTCTGATACATTAACGCAGCGGCTTAAAGCCGAAACTCCCCGCCCTATCATAAGCGGAGTGTTAGGCATAACCCGGATAACCGGTATTTCTTCTCCGAGATACGATTTTATATAATCGATCGGTATACCCGCGGCAATTGATACAAAAGTTTTCTTTGAATCAGTTTTTTTGAAATTATTTTTTAAGTCTGTCAAAAGAACAGGAAAATTTTGAGGTTTTACAGATAATATTATGTAATCAGCAGCTAAAGCCGCTTCGGAAGCGTTTTCTGTCCAAATATAATTCTCACCGGAAAAAGTACTGTATTTCGATTTATCGCAGTCGTTTAAATATATTGTTGTATTTGAAATTGTCTTTATAATTGCCGAAGCCATGTTTCCAACGCCTAAAAAAGCGTATGATTTTTTATTTTTCATAAAATAACCTTATTTGTTATGAATTAATATCAAAGT
Source organism: Eubacteriales bacterium (assembly GCA_031549925.1). GTDB lineage: Bacteria > Bacillota > Clostridia > Oscillospirales > CAG-272 > JAVBPA01. The sequence goes on along the minus strand of JAVBPA010000094.1, from coordinate 14,282 downwards.
TTATTATAATATAGCACAGTATACCTTGCATAGGTTGGATAATATAAAAAATTTATATTTATTGCAATATATCATAATAATATCATAATATTTATAACTTTGTATGAATAATATTTTATTAAACTATTGACAAAAGTGATATAATTATGTTAGAATCAAGAATAGTTATCTTATTTAAAAAATAATAACGAACATGGGAGAAATTTGATGAATATAGCTAAAAACAGAAAGGTCATTTGGTTAATATTGCTCGTTATGGCATTATCGATTTTTGCTTCCTGCGCCGAAGCTAACAAATCTACGGGTGACAGTGATACAGAGCTAACTGATGAAACAAATGAAGAAGTAACAGAAGATCCCGCAAAACCAAATCTTCCGGATCAAAAATTTGACGGCGCGAATTTTATAATGGCATCACGCGACGATAGTATGCATTCCTATGCACTCCACACGAGAGATTTATACGCAGAATCAATTACCGGAGACCTAATGAACGACGCGGTATTTATACGCAACCAAAAAATTGCGGAACAATATAATGTAAATTTCGTTTTAAATACCGCAAATGAAGTTACAAGTGAAGCTACAATGGTAACAGCTGTGGAAAAAGCGGTTGCGGCTAACCTTTATGAGTATGATCTCCTGTTCGTCCATATGATATACGGCGCGGCATCGGTTATGAAAGGTTATTATTTAAACTGGAATGATGTACCATATATCGATACATCAAAACCATATTGGGCGCAAGGTGCAAATGAAGGATATTCAGTCGGAGATAAATTGCTTTTGGCGCTTTCCGATTTAAGTGTTTCCTCAAACGACTGCACACACTGTATGCTTTTCAATAAAAAGCTGCATGATGAATATGAAATTGAAGATATATATAAGCTCGTAAATGATAATAAATGGACATTCGATAAATTCAGAGCACTTACAAAAAATATTTCAAGTGATTTAAACGGAGACGGTAAATTTACCGATAAGGATCAGTACGGATATTTTATAGCGGGAAACAGCGGCCAGCTAAACTTTTTATGGGCGGGCGGATCGCAGGTATGTTCGCATGATGAAAATAATTATCCTTTCCTTGACATGATGAACGACCGTACAATTCAAATATATGACTTTTTATACGAACTCCGTTACAGCGATGATGCATATAATTACGCTTATTGGGAAAGAGAATTTTGCTATAACTTTTTCTCGGAAGATAAAGCATTGTTTATGTCAACACAAATAGGCGTTATAAACAACTTGCGTAATATGGATACAGACTTCGGTATAATTCCGTATCCGAAGCTTAATGAGGCTCAAGAAAAATACGGTCACTATGTTGACGGGCATGCTTCTCTTATGGCTCTTCCGAAAACGGTAGAAAGCGAAGAAAGAACCGGTATTATTATTGAAGCGCTTTCGTATGATTCATACAAAAATTTACTTCCGATATATTATAATACAATTATTACTGACAAACTTACCCGCGATGAAGAATCCGGTGAAATGCTTAAAATAATATATAATTCCCGTGTATTCGATTTTGCATATACATATGATGATTGGAGATTGGCATTTGCATTTTCAAATATGATTGACGCTAAAAACGCAAACTTTGCATCATTCTATGCCAAAAATGAAAAAGCTGAGCTTAAACGTATAGAGCAAGTTATAAAAGTATACGACGAACTTGATCTTTAATTTTGATATAAAAGAATAATTACAAAATAACTAAAAATTCAAAAGATTCTTCGTTTTTATCTTATATTCGAAGAATCTTTTTTGTATAATAAAATTTATAAATAATTATTATATAATCGAAAGGTAACAAAAAATATAATGAGTGAAAAAGAAGAAAAAGCAGTTTTATTATTCGGCGGCGGTTATAACTGTGCACAATCTGTATTCGGAGTATTTTGCGAAGAAAATGGACTGGATATAAAAACCGCGCTGAAGCTTTCCAATGGTTTCGGCGGAGGAGTGCGCTGCGGAGAATTATGCGGAGCTGTTTCAGGCGCAATTTTATCAATAAGTTTAAAATGCGGCTTTTATATTGAAAAAGATTTTGTGCAAAAAAATTATTGCAATACAAAAGCATATGAATTTATTGAAAAATTTAAAAGCGAAAACAATTCGGTTTTATGCCGTGATTTATTAGGAGTTGATATAAAGTCACCGCAAGACCATAATATACCATGGGTACAGGAACTTCATAAAAAAATATGCCCTAGAATAGTTGCTTCGGCAGTCCGGATTATTGAAAGAATGGAGTTTGAAACTCAATGAAAACATTGGAAACAGAACGTCTTATATTGCGGAAATTTAAAATTGATGATTTCGTTCCGGTTCATAGTTACGCGGGTACAACCGAAAATATTATATATATGCTCTGGGGACCCAACACCGAAAAACAAACAAAGGATTTTATTGATTACTGCATATTAAAAGCGGAAGAAATACCTTGTGTTAATTATCAATTCGCAGCCGTTTTAAAAAACGGAGGGAAATTAATAGGCGCATGTAATCTGGCTTTTAATGAAAATGAAAACGATGATTTAATTGAAGCGGAAATCGGATGGATTTTACATCGGGATTATTGGAAACAGGGTTTTGGAACTGAAATGGGTAAAGCTCTTTTAAGATTTGGTTTTGAAGAATTAAATGTTATGCGTTTAATAGCCCATTGTGATACTGAAAACTACGGTTCATATCGGGTTATGGAAAAAATCGGGATGAAACGCGAAGGTGTTTTCGTCAATGCACGCCCCGCAAATAAAAATTCAAAAAATGAATTCAATGATGAATATTATTATGCAATATCAAAAGAACAATGGATAAGTATAAATATTAAATAATAATTTCATATGTTTTAAAAAGCATAAAGAATTATAAGTATTTATGTATTGTCTAATAAATTATTTCAAGTAATTGACATATCAAATTATGTATGTTATATTATCTATTAGATAAAATACTGGAGGATTATAATATATGACAATCCGCGAAAACGTTAATAAAATACTGCATTATGAAAATTATGATTATATGCCGGTAGTCCATTTTGGCTATTGGGGCGAACTTCTCGGTGAATGGTTCAGGCAGGGGCACATTACGGAAACTGAAGCGCGTGGTTACGGCGACGGAAACGATGTTGACCGCAGTATCGCAAAAAAACTCGGATTTGATTTTTGCTGGACAGCTCAGGTAGGATGCCATAACGGTTTACTTCCCGGATTTGAACATAAAGTTATAGAAAAAAAATCTGATGGAAGCGTTATATATCAGAACGGAAACGGTCTTATCGAAATGGGGAAAGCGGGCTGCGATTCAATACCGGTTACGATAGGAACTCTCCTCGAGGACAGAGAAGCCTGGGAGACATTATATAAAGATAAATTAAAACCTGATCCGCGCCGGTATAATAAAGATCATTTAAAATATATGGCAGAACATCAATACGACGACCAAACACGTCCCTTCGGAATTCATCTCGGAAGTCTTTACGGAAGTGTTAGAGATATGCTCGGAGTTGAAGCGCTTAGTTATCTTTATGCTGATGATGAAGAATTGTATGCCGAAGTAATAGACGCTATCGGAACGGTTGCTTATTCAAATCTTTGCGTTATGCTTGAAGCCGGATTAAAACCGGATTTCGCACATTATTGGGAAGATATCTGTTTCAAAAACGGTCCTCTTGTTTCTCCGGCTGTATTTGAAGAATATGTTGCACCGCAATATAAACGTATGACGGATTTATTGCTGAATCATGGTGTTGATATTGTTTCTCTCGACTGTGATGGATGTATAGACAAACTAGTTCCGATTTGGCTTGAAAACGGCGTTAATACAATGTTTCCGATAGAAGTAGGTACATGGGAAGCCGAAATAAAACCGTGGAGAGAAAAATACGGCCGCAAAGTACTCGGAGTCGGAGGTATGAATAAAAACGTTTTGTCGCGTGATTATGCGGCTGTTGACGCTGAAATCGAAAGACTTAAAGCTTTGGTTGATTTGGGCGGATACATACCTTGTCCCGACCATCGTCTTCCTCCGGATGCCGTTTGGGAAAACGTTCAATATTACTGCGACAGATTCAGAGCTGTTTTTAATAAATAATTAATTTAATATTGATATAATTTTTAAATCGGGAGCATATATAATTATTTAGAAATAAAAATATTATAGGAGGGTATTATAATGAAAACTATCAGTGAAATCAAAAGCGATGCCCGCGGATTATTAAATAATAATATTTTCAGTTCTCAATGGATAATGATATTGCTTGCAGTTTTAATTGTAAATATAATAATCGGTTTTGCCAACATAATTCCGGTTGTTGGTACAATAATTGTTTTGGGTCCTTTAACAGTCGGTTTATCCCGTGTGATCCTCCTTCTTTGCAGAGGTAAATCGCAAGTAGATATAAGTGATTTATTCTCTTCACTAAACGAAGGTATAGCAAATCATATTGTAACCGGTTTACTTATAAGTATATTTACATTTTTATGGTCCCTCCTCTTTATAATACCCGGAATTGTAAAATCGTACAGTTATTCTATGGCTTATTTCATAGGAGCGGATGACCCGAATTTGGATTGGCAAAGTTGTATTACTCAAAGCCGAAAAATGATGAACGGATATAAACTGAAATTATTTATAATGGATTTAAGTTTTATCGGCTGGATTATAGTAGGAGCTATTTGTTTTGGTATCGGTACTTTATGGGTTAGTGCTTATATGCAAACCGCACGCGCTTGCTTTTATGAAGATTTAAAGAAAAATCCTATTGTCTCATAATAACCAAAAACCCGTCTCAGACGGGTTTCATTAATAAATGCTGATAAAAATTATTTGGAATTTAATTTTTCGCTCAGTATTTTAAAAGTTTATCCGGGAGAATAATAAATGACAAAAGATAAAATTATTAAAACATTTTCCAACATGCCTGAGCTTGAAACAGATCGCCTTTTGCTGCGTAAAATAAAACCAAGCGATGCGGACGATATGTACGAATATTCATGCCGTGAAGATGTTACACGTTATTTATTATGGAAACCCCATCCAAACAGAAATTTTACTGAACGCTATATAAACGAACTCCAGGGAAAATATCGTTCGGGCGAATTTTATGATTGGGCTGTCGAATTGAAATCCAATAAAAAAATGATTGGTACATGCGGATTTACATCTTTTGATACCGATAATAATTGCTCGGAAATCGGATATGTCTTAAATCCGAATTATTGGAATTGCGGATATACAACCGAAGCCGCTATGTCTGTAATAACCTTTGGATTTTGTGAGCTTAATCAAAATCGTATAGAAGCCCGCTATATGATAGGCAATGATCAAAGCAGACGCGTCATGGAAAAATGCGGATTGAAATGCGAGGGCGTTAACAGAGGTTTGATGTATGTGCGCGGAAGCTATCGTGATATATGTACTTACGCTATGTTATATGAAGATTTTACATTGAAAAATATTATACATGACAAACCTGTTTATAAGATAAGAGAAAAAAATATCAATTGCAAAATAATGGATTTTTTTATGCGCAATTATAAATAACGTTGTTATAAATAACAGAAGTTATAGATAACAGAAGTTATAATAAAAATATTAAAACAAATAATAATATTGTAAATAAAACATTTAAAAAAGGCTATAAAAATGGAATTAAAACACGTTATTGATTTTAACGATATTAGTGAATCCGACTGGAATATTTTATACGATTTATCATCTGATATTAAAAAATCACCTGATAAATATTCGTCTGTTTGCAGAGGGAAAATACTGGCTACATTGTTTTACGAACCCAGTACACGTACGCAGCTTTCATTTCAAACGGCTATGATAAGACTCGGCGGCAATGTTATAGGGTTTGCCGATCCCAAAAATTCTTCCGTTTCAAAAGGCGAAAGCTTGCGGGATACGATAAAAATCATATCGGGATATTCCAATATAATTGTAATGCGTAATCCTATTGAAGGAGCGGCTTACGCGGCTTCAATACACAGCTCGATACCGGTTATAAACGCGGGAGACGGCTCTCATTTGCATCCGACTCAAACGATGACTGATATGTTTACAATAAAAAACGAACTTGGCAGATACGACGGTTTAAAAATCGGTTTCTGCGGGGATCTTGCTAACGGAAGAACCGTCCATTCGCTGATAAAAGCTTTTACAAGATACCGCAATATAACTTTTTATTTGATATCGACAAAAACTCTTTCTCTGCCCGAATATGTTTTAGATTATATAAAAATCAGCGGAAACAAATTTTGCTGCGTTAATACTATTGAAGAATGTATAGGAGAACTTGATATATTATACATGACCCGTATTCAGCGTGAAAGATTTGCTTCAACAGAGGAATATGAATCCCAATCAGGGATATATATTTTAACAAAATCAAGAATGAATATGGCGAATAAAAATCTGATTGTTATGCACCCGCTTCCCAAAGTTGATGAAATTGCTCCCGATGTTGACGATGATGAACGCGCTAAATATTTTGTTCAAGCCGAAAACGGACTTTATGTAAGAATGGCTTTAATATTGTCTCTGTGTGAAGCGAATCAGAAAAAATTTGAATTAATAAAATACGAAACACAAAAAGAAGAATATTGCCCTAATCCTAGGTGTGTAACCCATTACGAAAAATATCTGCCTGAAATGACAGTTTTGTCAAACGGACATATTTGCTGCGGTTATTGTGAAACGAAATTAATAATTTAAATTTTTTTGTCTAAGAACGCGAAAAAGTTAACAATTTGTAAATTGTTGTAAAAATTTGTTTCAAAACGCAAAAAAACGAACATATAGTATACGGAGCTTTGCAATTCGTTTAAAATTAAAGAAAGGAAGGTAGTATAAAAAAGATATACATATGGATGAGCAAAAAACAATCCGTCTGACAAAAGAAGAAGAAAGATATTTCAATGAATTATATAATGCTTATTTTAATTATGTAGTTAAAATTATTAAATGTGTTATATATTCGCAAAATACAGATGATATTACATCATGCTGCCAGGATGTATTTTTCTTAGCCGCACAAAAAATACGAACAGTCGGAAAATACAGCTCACCTCAAAAATGGCTCGCAGTCACAGCAATTAACATTAGCAGAAATTTCAACAGAAAGAACAAGATTAATATCGATTTTACATCAGCTCTCGAAGATTACGATTTTATGGAAAGTGATGAAAATATCGAAATTCTCGTGACAGAAAACATTGTTTTTAATGATTTAATCAGAGGAGGTATTATTATAGAGTTGTGGAAATCGATGTCTGAGAGGGAAAAACAGCTTTATAATTTAAAATACCGAAAAAAATTAGAAAACGAAGAAATATCAGAATTGCTAAAAGTATCCGAAGACACCATTCGCGCTACTTTATCGAGAATACGGCAAAAAGTTGAAAAACATATAAGCCGGTATCATTAAAGAAAGGGCAGTGCAAAGGTGAAAGTTATGAAAAATTTTTATTCAGCTTATACAATTAAAGAATTAACTCAATTATATAAAAATAAAACATTGCAAATAGACAAATTATCGCAGAAAGATTTAAGATATATTATTTTTAAATTATCCGACGATTTTGATGATAAAAAAAACGGGGATATTAAATTTGAATTTTTCAATAAATGCGTTGAGGAATTATATAAAACAAAACAAACGGAAATTACCGGGGAAGATAAAGATATAATTCCGCAAAGAAAACAATTTGTTATTGAAAACAAATCAATTAATATAAAAATTAAAAATCCTGTACGATACGCTTTTATAATTACTTCTTTGGTGGTTTTTTTGTTATTATCAGTTGTTTCCATAAACAATTCGGAAATAATTATTTTTAATATAAAAAACATATTAAATATATCTCAAAATGAAGAAACCAATAATCCTGATTATCAAATATCAATAAAAAATAATGATGTAAAATCATTTGATGAATTATATGGATTATGCGGTTTATCAGAAGATGATATATACATACCAGACGAATTGATAGAAAGTATTACTGTTTTTGATTTTGGATATTTTTATCAAATTTTTATGAAAATTTGCTACAAAGATCATTTATACGATATTATTATTGATTTGGATGATAATAGCAATGAATATTTTTATATAGATGGTTATGATTATTTGCAGACAAATTCAAATATTGAATGTTATATTGATTATAAAGAAAAATATTTGTACATAAAAAAGAACTGTTTAATACAAATAAAATACGAAGATTTAGACAATTTAACAAATTTAATCAATGAACTATACAGATAGGACTTATCATGAAAAAAATTTTGATGGTATTATGTACGGTAATAATTCTCCTGCCGTCATTTGTTATACCGATTTCTTGTGAGGATAATTTAAATTTATATCCGGAAAATATAATAGTAGATGAAACTTTTTTAAGTTTACCTGTTGAGAAACAGCAATTATTATTAAATTATATAAATAGCAATTTTGAAATGAAAAATTCAGCTAATGCTTCAGATTTTAATTTATTATGCTTATTCGGCCATGATATACAAAGCGGAGCATTTATGGTAACAACACATAACATGTATCCTACGGTTCCCAAATGCGTAAAAGAAACTTATAGTTATGAGCTTTGCCTGAGAAACGGCTGTGATTTTTATGAAACTCAGTTGTTATCCAGATTTCCGTTAAACTGCCATTAATAAAAATAAAACATTTTCATTAAATCATTATTAATATAAAATTCGCGGATGCTGATTTAGTTATCAGTTTTCTGCGGATTTTTATTTTTGAATAATAAAAACAATTAATCACTTTAATTACGATTGACAAAAACATAATCATATATGTATAATGATTTTGAAAGCGATCGCGTCCTTCATAAAAGTTTTGCGGAGCTTTTTCAAAAGCGACCGCGTCCCCGTACTCCTCCGCGACTAAAAAACATATAAAATTTAATTTTTCAGGATTTTATATACAATGATAAATCATTTGGATGTGTTTAATGTATTAAAAAAGCGGAAATCCGACTCAAATAAAGGTACATACGGTACATTGACTATCGTCGGAGGTTCCGCTTTATATAGAGGGGCTGCGGCTTTAAGTGTAAAAGCGGCTCTTCGCTGCGGAACAGGTATTGTCCGCTTAGCTTCGACAGAATGTGTTATTAATTCAGTTTCTTCAAAAATTGACGAATGTATTTATTTACCTCTTCCCGAAAGTGATTCTGGTTCGATATCATTTTCGGCTTTCGGTGCGATAGGGGATACGCTAAAAAAAAGTACCGCTTGCCAGATAGGCAGCGGTTGTATAAATTGTGATGATATTTCAAAGCTTGTGCAGGCTGTTATTAAAGAATCAGAGTGCAGATTAATTATTGACGCTGACGCATTAAACAGCATTTCAGCCGACCCAATAAATATTTTAAAAAATCGCTCTTCAAAGCAAAACAATATTTCCGTATTGACTCCTCATGTAGGTGAAATGGCAAAACTATGCGGAATTGAAATATTAAAAATCAAAAACAGTCCCCGGGAAACAGCTTTATGTTTTGCCGAAGCTTCCGGATGTGTTGTTGTATTAAAAGATCATATAACCCATATAGCTTCTCCCGACGGAAGATGTTGTTCCAATGATACAACCGGAAACGCCGGACTTGCAAGAGGGGGAAGCGGAGATGTTCTCGCCGGAATGATAGCTTCTTTTATAGCACAGGGTTACTCTTCATATGAAAGTGCGTATTGCGGAGTATATTTGCATGGATTGGCAGCCGACAGGTGCGCTGCACGGCTTTCTCAATACGGAATGCTGCCGGGTGATATAATCGATGATTTGTGCGCTATCTTTTTGGAAAACGGACTTTAAATATTTGTCTTAAAATACCGCTTAATATTTAAAATTTTATATCATTTATAAAATGAGATGTTTCTTACAGGCTTATATCTTGTACGCTTAAAGGCAATTGTTTTTTCTTCTTCAAATAATATTTTTTTAACAGAAAGAACAGGCATTTTTATGTTTACATTGTTTAAAACACAAAATAAACCCACGAAAATAAATGTTATATATATCAGTATCAAAACCGCGTCGATATAAACAGATACAGTATTGTTTATATCCGCTCTATAAAAATACACCAGAAAAAGTTTTTTTAAAATCAATACTATCGATATAGTTATCCCTAAAAATGTAAATCTCATACCATTGACAGCATGGAACTCCGCGTATTTTGATTTTGGAGCAATAATCGGAGGTAATATAAAAAAGAAAGGAATATAACATAAACAAGCAAGACCTCTGTTCTTTTTTATATCTGTTAAATTAAATTTTAATTGTGTTTTATTCAGCTTTTTTATTTTTTTATTCTCCGTTGTTATATTCAATGATTTTGAAATTATATCAGCCGCTGTAATATCACCGGGATTGCTTTTATTTGCGGTTAAAATATGATTTCCTTTATGTTCGCAATCGTTACATTTAGTCATATATTTATACAAAATTACGCAGATTAAATAAAAATTCATTTACTGCGCCTTTATCGGATGAAATTGAGAATTGGAAATTTTGTATTCCGAATGGATTCATATTATCATTTAACCAATTTATAAGATATTGCAAAAAATTGTAAGCACTAACCGCTAAAAATACTGTCAGTACAACTCCTATTATAGCAAATATTAAACAAGCTATCGCAAAATTTCTTCTGGACAAATTATTTTTATCACACGCAAAAACTATCATGCAAATAAATCCGAGTATTGGAATAGAAAACAATATCATAAGTCCGATATATGTCATAATTCCTACAACCCGGGAACTACCGGTAACCGGAACTGTTCTTTCAGCAGGAGAAATATTTTCGTTTCCGTTTGTATTTTTAGCTGTTGAAAACACAACGGGTGAAGGAGATGGTCCGGATATATTGCCTCCGTTATTAGTTTCTGCTTTTTTATCAACCGGTTGTTTTGCCGGATTGTTAATTTGTTTTTCTTTTATAGCTTCTTTCAATAAAGCTCCGCATTCAGTGCAAAATTTTGTTCCTTCTGTAACAATCGTTCCGCAATCGGGACATTTAATGTCAGGCATGTAAAAAAACCTCCTGAAAAGTTGTTTATAAAATAAGGTTTTACATGGGGCATTATATCATTACTGATTATAAATTGTCAAGAAAAATAATTTTTATATAACCGAAGCTTAATTTATTAAAAATAAAACATATAAAAACGGAGTTAATCAATGATAAAAAAGCATATGCGTATGATTTTTACGGTTTCTATTTTTTTGGTTGTTATGTTTTTTTCTTTTTCCAATACAACACAAAGTACTCTTTTGAATGAGTTGGTTAATCATTATGATATTGATTTAAGATCGCAAAGTTATATAAGTTCGCTTATAAGCATAGGAATGTTATGTGCTCTGTTTTTAATTTTGACGGGAGCAATAAGACTGAAAAAGCCGATTGTATTATTCGGAGCGGTCGGTCTTTGCGTTATAATGTTCGCATTGTTCGGATTTGCTCCTCCTTATATAGTATTATTAATATTTTATTATTTCGTAGGTATATCATATGGCTTTATAGATACATCAGCATCTTCTGCTATAGCGGATTTGTATACCGGTAAAAAAGCTGCTTTATATATGGGTATATTGCATTCGTTTTTCGGAATAGGAGGAGTAGTAGGTCCAATTATAATACAAGCGATGACGAATTCAGGTTTTGTCTGGAATGAAGTTATGCGTATATTTTCTTTGGTCGGAGCTATCATCTGCGTTTTGGGATTTTCTATATATATTTTTACTAAGAAAGATATAGATCGGGATATTCGTCCAGCGGGGAAAATATCATTATCAGAATTCAGGGAATTTTTAAACAAAAAGAATATAATACTCATGGTTGCCGTAGCTCTCCGCGGTTCGTGCGATGTATGTCTCGCGTTTTGGATGAGCCGTTATATAACAACAGGACTTGACGGGGGATTTTTGGGGCCTTTGGCTATTTCTCTGCTTTGGCTGGGTTCTTCCGTATCAAGGATCATAGTTCCGCTGCTTCCCGTAAAAATAAATACATATATAATTGTTTCAATGTTTTCAATGTCGGCGATACTTATTATAGCATTAATTTTTGCAAATCCTGTTGTATTATGTATAGCTAGTTTGGCAGTCGGACTTATAACAGGAGCGATAGTTCCGCAGGGACTTTCAGAATTATGCGGACGGAATAAAAAAAATACACTTCTTGCATCAAGTATAACTTTAATGGCTATATATATAAGTCAGGCTTTGTTTTTAACTCTTGCGGGAATAATTTTCCCGAATTATTTGTCCGCAGGTATATTGGTAAGTATCGGAACAGGTATTATAGGAGCTTTTGCCGCTATCATAGAAAGAAAAATTAATATTAAGGAAATATAAATTAAGAAACGAAATATAAATAAAAACAGAGGAAAAAACATGAATATCAAAAATTATCTGAATCAAATAATTACAGAAAAATCAGAACTTGAAAAATCAAATTTGCAATTTCCGGATATCGATATCGACTGCACAAAAATTAAAGTACTGATGATAAACGAAACACCTCCGCCAGATCCGGAAGATAATTTTTATAGCTTGTCAAAAAAATCAGAATATTTAAATTCTGCGGTTAGTTTGTTTAATAATTCCGGGTTTCCGGTTTCATGTATGAATGATATAACAGAGAAAGGGATATACATTACCAATGCGTTAAAATCCCCAAAACTTTCATCTATTGTAGAACCTGCCTTTATAGAAAAGGATCTTTCTTATTTGGAAGCTGAAATTGATCTCTTTCCGAATTTAATGATTATAATGCTGATGGGGGATGTAGCGAAAAAAGCGGTTAATATGATTTCTAAAAAGCGTACAAAAAAGAATGTGATTCCCTCGCTTGCCACTTATAAAATCAGAGGTAATGAATATTATATGGGAAATATACGCGTTATGCCCTCATATATAATGACGGGGGCAAATTTGCTTATTGAAAAAAGCAAATGCGATATGATATGCGGCGATATTAAAACAATGCTTGATATTATATTATAATAAAATATACGAACATATTTTTGCGATCTACTTTCTTTTAATACAAAAAAATCCCGTACATTCTGCATAAAAGTTGTACGGGATTTTTATATTATATTATTATATTACTAAAAGTTTTTACCGTTGCAGCCCCAAATAAAACATTCCTCATATTTTACAAATACTCTTTCGGGGGGAACTCCGAGAAGATTTTTAAATATTTTGCAAACTTCCGCAGTCATATTATTAAAAGCTTCCGGTGTGGATTTTCCAAAGATTTTAACTTCCGTAAAAACGATGGGAGCATCGTTTGTTCCGCCGAAATACATAGTGCATCCGCTTTCGATATTAATCATCAGCCATTGTTCGTTTTTCCCGGGTATACATTCTATAGCCTTGCCTAAACTGGTTTTCAAAGCTTTTTCTTTTTCGCTGTCAATAATACATGTGGTTTTTAAGTCGATGAATGGCATAATAACCTCCAATTATCAATTATATTTATTATTTCTTCTATAGAATCCGCTCTGTTTATATTGTCCCGAACCGCAGCCGAACCCGGTAAACCGCGTAAATACCAGGCTATGTGTTTGCGGGATTCGAAGGCACCGCGTTCATTTCCTGATTTTTTCGCAAGCATATTTACATGGTGCAACGCCATATCCGCACGCTGTTCAATTGTCGGAGGTTTGTATTGTTTCCCTTCGAAATATGAAACAATTTCAGAAAATATCCATGGATTTCCGCATGAACCGCGTGCTATCATAACAGCATCACAATTCGTTTTTTCGTGCATTTCGGCAGCATCGGCAACAGTTAAAATCCCGCCGTTTCCGATAACGGGAATACTTACGGCTTTTTTTACTTCGCTTATAATATTAAGATCGCAGGGAGGGGTGTACATCTGTGTACGTGTCCGCCCATGAACACAAATTGCTGCTGCTCCTGCTTTTTCAGCCAAACATGCAATTTGTACTGCGTTTTTTTGATTATCATCCCAACCCGATCTTATTTTTACAGTCACCGGAATTTTTACGGCATTTGTTACACATGAAATTATATCAAAAGCAAGCTGCGGATTTTTCATCAAAGCACTTCCGTCTCCGCCGGATACGACCTTTTTTACCGGACATCCCATATTGATATCAATTGCGTCCGGTGAAAATCTCGATGCTAGTTTGGCTGCTGATTCTGCCATTATTTCGGGATCACTTCCGAAGATTTGCAAAGCAATCGGTCTTTCTTCCGG
>JAVBPA010000075.1:0-6817 GCA_031549925.1 Eubacteriales bacterium | reverse complement strand
GGAGCGAAAGAAGTTCACCTGCGTATTTCTTCTCCTCCGTTTCTGCACCCTTGTTATTTCGGAACGGATACGCAGTCACGCGATAAACTCATCGCATGCCGTATGTCGCAGGAAGAATTCAGACTTCATATTGATTCTGATACATTGGGATTTCTTGATATAGAGGATCTTAAATATATCGCTCCCGACAGCAAAATCGGTTTTTGCGAAGCATGTTTCACGGGTAATTACCCTATTAATATTTCATCTGAAGGTAAAAGCTGATATGAAAAATGTGGCTGTTTTAGTATCGGGCGGAGGAACAAATTTACAGGCTTTAATAGACGCTCAAAACGACGGACGTATAAAAAACGGGAAAATTAATTTAGTTGTATCTTCAAAACCGGACGCTTACGCCCTTGTACGCGCCGAAAAGGATAATATTAAAACAGCGGTGGTAAACCGTTCCGAACATAAAAACCGCGAAAGCTTTTCTGCCGCAATCGCACAAGAGCTTGATAAGAACGGTATTGATTTAATAGTGTTCGCGGGTTTTAATTACATATTGTCACCCGGATTTGCCGAGAAATTCAGCGGACGGATGATAAACGTCCACCCGGCTTTGATTCCTTCCTTTTGCGGAAAAGGATTTTACGGACTTTACACTCATGAAGCGGTTATAAATTCAGGTGTAAAGCTCACCGGAGCAACTGTTCATTTTGTAACGGCGGAAGCCGATTCCGGTCCTATAATATCTCAGCGGGCAGTGGAAGTTTTATTCGATGATACTCCGGAAATTCTTCAAAAACGTGTTATGGAGCGTGCGGAATGGACACTCCTGCCAGAAGCTGTTGAACTTTTTTGTTCTGACAAATTGGTTATAGAAGGAAATCGGGTGCGTGTATTATAATTGTAAACAATTTGTTAACACCCTTGACTGTTTTTATTGTATAGAATATAATGTAAGTGTTATACGACTGACGGAAGTGGAATAAACCACGTGAAGTATAGCCTTTTAGCAAGCCGACCGTCTGGGCGCAATGTCCCCCGTTGGGATACGCGTCCGGAGGCCGGTTTTTTTATTCCAAAAGCGGGGATACTAAAAGGTGCTGCTATTTAATGAGCATGGCAAAACTTTACCCTGAAATTCTCAGATAAACGAAAACAAAATTTTTATTTTATTAAAAGGAGATTCCATTCAAAATGAAAAAACGTGCTATCATCAGTTTATCCGATAAAACAGGCGTTATTGATTTCGCGCGTGAACTTGACGCTCTCGGTTATGAAATTATATCCACAGGCGGAACGGCAAAATCTATTTCAGAAGCCGGTATACCCGTAACAAATGTATCCGATATAACCGGATTCCCCGAATGTCTCGACGGAAGAGTAAAAACTCTGCATCCGATGATACACGCCGGAATACTTGCGATTCGCGGAAATGCCGAACATATGGAGCAAATTAAAAATTTAGGTGTTTCCCCGATCGATATTGTGGCAATAAACCTCTATCCCTTTAAGCAAACCGTTTTAAAGGAAGGAGTCACACGTGAAGAAGCAATAGAAAACATCGATATAGGCGGACCCACTATGCTCCGTGCGGCAGCTAAAAACTGGCAGGACGTTTCTGTTATAGTGGATCCCTCAGATTATACTGTTGTTATAGATGAACTCAAGGAAAAAGGTGATGTATCACGCGATACAAAATTGCGGCTTGCATATAAGGTATTCGAACATACATCAGCTTACGACACACTGATTGCTTCGTATTTGAGAAAAGAAACTTCATCTCCCATACTCCCCGATTCTTTCACTATGACATACGAAAAAGTGCAGGAAATGCGTTACGGTGAAAATCCGCACCAAAAAGCCGCATTTTACCGCGAAATCGGAAATAATTTTACGGGAACTCTTGTCTGTGCCAAACAAATACACGGAAAAGAACTTTCATATAATAATATTAACGATACAAACGGGGCTCTTGATACATTAAAGGAATACGGAACCGATACGGCTTGTATCGTAGCTGTAAAGCACGCAAATCCCTGCGGTATCGGAACGGCGGATAATATTTATGATGCTTACATGAAAGCCTACAACGCTGATCCGGTTTCCATATTCGGCGGTATTATTGCTTCAAACAAAAAAATAGATTTTAAAACAGCTAAGGAAATAGATAAAATTTTTATCGAAATCGTTATAGCTCCCGATTATACTCCGGATGCTGTAAAAGTTCTCGAAAAGAAAAAAAACATCCGGCTGCTCGTACTTCCTGACATTTCAAAACCGAACCGTTCCGACATGCTTGATATGAAAAAGGTTGCGGGGGGACTTCTTGTTCAGGAATTGAACACAGAATTGTTCGATGAAAATGATTTTAAAGTAGTTACCGATAAAGCTCCGACAGAAGAACAAATGCGGGATCTTATTTTCGGTATGAAAGCCGTCAAACACACAAAATCAAACGGTATCGTGCTTTGCAAAGACGGAGCAACCACAGGTGTAGGTCCCGGACAAACAAACAGGATAACAGCACTCGAACTTGCTATAAAATATGCAAATACATTAGGTGAAACTGAGCGTGCAAGAGGTTCGGTCATGGCTTCAGACGCCTTTTTCCCTTTCCCCGATTGCGTGGAAACGGCTGCGGCGGCGGGGATAACGGCAATTATTCAGCCGGGAGGGTCAATCAACGATCCGGATTCGATAGCGGCTTGCAATAAATACGGAATTCCTATGATTTTTACTGGTAAAAGGCATTTTAAGCATTAATATTAGGATAAAAGGTACGATCGCTTTTAAAAAAAGCTGCGCAAAATTTTTTTATTGGAATATTAATAAATATTTAAAACTTATAAAGCACTGCCGAAAAGATTTCTTTAAAGCAGTGTTTTTTTATTCTTTTATACTTTGTTGACATGCGTAATTCATATGTGTTATAATGCGGGCGTAGTGAATTCAGGAATTATTTAGTATAAATTTTTTATAAGGAGTAATAGATCATGAAATACAACGATGTTTTTGAAGCGACCGACGCGCTGGGCAGAGTATTGCCTACAATTGCGGAAACGGGTGAAAAAAGAACGGGTAAATATGTTGGTATGTTCTACTTTTTATGGTGCGGAGAACATTCAAAGGATTTTAGACCTCTTGATATCACAAAATTATTGGATGCTGATCCCAAAGCCGGATACAAACCCGACAGCGAAGTTTGGGGTAAATATTCTACGATGCACCACTGGGGCGAGCCTTTGTTCGGTTACTACTATACGGCTGACGAATGGGTAATGCGCCGTCATATTAAAATGCTCACGGCGGCAGATATCGACTTTTTGGTATTTGACGCTACCAACGCCGTTTTTTACAAAGATGCTTCTGCCATGATGATGCGTTTGCTTCATGAATACCGTGAAGCGGGTTTTAATACGCCTAAAGTTGTTTTTTATACCAATACCGCTTCGGGTAAAACCACAGAAGCTATATATCAGGAATTTTATAAAACGAATTTTTGTGCCGATACTTGGTTTTATCTTGACGGAAAACCGCTTATTATAGCTGTTGCCGATGAATGTTCCGATGAAGCAAAAGATTTTTTCACAATCAGAGCTTCTCAATGGCCGAACGAACCCACCAAACTCAACGGCTGGCCCTGGATGGATTTTGAACGCCCGCAAAGAGTATTAAAAAATTACCGTGAAGAACCGGAAATAATAAATGTATCAGTAGCGCAGCATCCGCAAATAAGATTCGGTGACAGTGCGATGTACGGTGAAACCGGAAACAGGGGCCGTTCATTCCACAATAATCAGGAAGATAAATCGGAGGGAGCATACAAATACGGTTATAACTTCGCGGAACAATGGGAACGCGCGCTTGATACCGATCCGCCTTATGTATTCGTTACCGGATGGAACGAATGGATAGCAGGACGCTGGGGAGGAACGGAAACACGTCCGCTTCTTTTCGTGGATTGCTGCGATCTTGAATATTCACGTGATATCGAACCGATGAAGGGCGGATATTCGGACAATTATTATTTGCAGCTTATTGATTATGTGCGCCGTTATAAAGGTACAGATCCGTCTGTCACCGCAACAAAAGGAGAAACTGTAGCTTACAGGAATTTCCCCAAAGGTGCGTTTATACGCGATTGTGACGGCTACAATACACATTACACAGATTATAGCGGCAGAAATGAAATACTCGAATCAAGTGTGACAGACAACGGGGAAGAACTTGTATTCACGGCAAAAACCGCTTCTGATATTATAAAATATGATTTCCAGGGTTCATGGATGAGTATATTTATCGGAGTGGAAAATTCAGATTTGCCTTCATTCGGCTGTTACAATTATATAGCTAACGCACATCAATTTTCTGATAAAATTACTTCCCTTGCCAAATGTACGGAAAACTCAAGAACTATAGAAGCCGATACATTCAAACTTTGCGCTTGTCTTGATTATAGCTGGAGCGGAAATGAAATAACAATAAAAATACCGAAATCGGAACTCGGACTCGGAGAAAAATATAAATTGTATTTCAAATGGGTTGATACAAGAGCTGCTATTGTCCGCGTAGAAGATTTCTATATAAACGGAGATGCCGCTCCTATCGGACGTTTAAATTATGTTTTCGAAATCAAATAAAAATTATGGAAGATAAAAACAAAATAAGGGAGTTATGCCGGTTTTATGCGGAAGCCGCTAATTCCGATTTTAGCGTCAGTACTATAGAGAGTTATAAAAAAATAAATGATTTACAAATAATCAAGCCTCCGGTTTTGGTATTTGAGATACCATGGGGGGAATTTAATAACTGCGAAGAATTGCGGCTGCAATGCTCCGATCCGCGTTATCACGGAATAGAATGGTTCTTGCGTTCCTCATTGTATCAATGGAAGTATTTCCGCGGAAACCATGCTTTGCATCCGTATTTCAGAGTAGGAGCTGCGGTTTCGAACACTGGTATAGGTATATCTTCAAACGAAAAACATATAGCACCTGAAGGGGGAAGTTATGCCGTCGCTCACGGATATACAGATGTATTATCTGATGAAAGTGTATTTGAAAAGCTTCATCTGCCGGAAATAAATTATGATAAAACGCTGACCGATTCATGGTGCGATTTTTATTCTGATTTAATCGGCGGTATAATTCCGGTTAAAAAATCCGGAATCGGTTTGTATTTTGCGTCATGGGATACTATATCTATATTACGCGGTGTAGAAAATGCTCTTTATGATCTTTATGACAGACCCGAATACATGCATCGTATAATAGATTTTCTGACAAGAGTTCATGAGAGGGAGCTTGACAGATATGAAGAGCTCAATGTCCTCGAAACAGATCAGATGTATGTCCACTGTACCCCGGCGCCAACATACGAATTGCCGGCAAAGGATTTGGATAGAGACAGAATTACAGCAAAAGACGTTTGGTGCCGTGCAATGGCTCAAATGCTGGCTGTTGTTTCACCCCAAATGCAGGATGAATTCGATTTGCAATATACAAAGCGTCTTTTCGATCGCTGCGGGCTATCTTATTACGGCTGCTGCGAACCTTTGGATTCAAAAATTGAAACATTGCGTCAATTTAAAAATCTCCGGCGTATTTCAATAACTCCATGGGCAAATCCTGATATAGCCGCTGAAAAAATACAAGGCGATTATGTATTTTCATACAAATCAAATCCCGCATATGTAGGTATGAAAAAATTCGACCCGGCTCCGGTAATAGAAGAAACGGAACGTGTGGTAAAAGCGTGTATAAAAAATAATACGCCTTGTGAATTTATTGTAAAAGATATCAGCACTGTCTGCGGAAATCCGAATAATCTTACTTTATGGGCACAAACCGTACAAAATGTTATAGATAACTATTATTAATGTTTCATTTATTAAAAAATTAAAAATCAACCGGTTTTTATTGCAATAACAAAAAGACGGGTATTCTTCTTTCATTAATCTTCGGATTTTATCCTAAAAAAGGATTTATCTTAAAATTTATCAGAAGAATATCCGTCTTTGTAAATAAAAATATAATTTTGAAATTTTAATTTTTATTTGATGAAACTCTAATAACCGCTATTTAATTTCCTGCGACAGAAACTGTTTTTACAAACTTGAAAACTCCGTTTTCTACCATCTTTATGTATGCCATATCTTTTATCGCATCACCTTTGGAATCAAATTTTATAGACCCTGTGACTCCGTTGATTTCGGTATTTTTTAAAGCGTTTTTAATGTCGGAAGAACTCAAAGCGGTTTTTCCCTCCGCTGCGCGTTTGATAGCGTCGATAGCCACAAGATAAGCGTCGTAACCGAGAGCTGATACAGCCGCAATTCCTTCTCCGTTATTTTTTTGCAGCATATCAGGATTTGCTTTCAAATAATCCTTGAATCCTGAAACAAAATCGGATGCGAGAGTACCTGTGGCGTTTTCGTCAAAGAATGTAGAAACGATAACGCCTTCCGCCGATGAACCGGCATTATCAATAATCGTTGTATTTTCCCATGTATCTCCCGCCATAATCGGACAGGTAAGACCGATTTCGCGCGCTTGTTTTATTATTATAGGTGCGGTTGCGATTGAAGAAGGAGCAAATATAACATCGGGATTCTTTTCTTTTATATTGTTTAATATAGTCATAAAATCGGTTTGATCCGTTTCGAACTGTTCTTTTGCGACTATAGAATCAGAATCTGAGAGTTTAAGAAAAGCCGTTTCAAAATAATTGCCGAGTCCTGACGAATAATCATCATCAAGCTGAGTAATAATTGCTGCTGTTTTCGCTCCGTTTTGATGAGCGTAATTAGCCATTACAGTACCCTGAAAAG
>JAVBPA010000093.1:0-5315 GCA_031549925.1 Eubacteriales bacterium | reverse complement strand
ATCTTCAAAGAGAGCCGCCTCTGTATCTTCTTCCTGCGAATATTTGAAAACTCCGAACCGTTCAAAGCGTACTTTTTCAACAAAACCGCAAAGCTGTTCAAATTCTTCTTCGGTTTCGCCGGGAAAACCCACTATAGCAGTGCTGCGTATGGTTATATCCGGAATTTCGTTTCTTAGCATTTCAATGGAATTTATAATCGCTTCACTTCCGCCGTGGCGGTTCATCTTTGATAAAACCCTGTCTGATATATGCTGCACAGGCATATCGATATAAGGCAGGATTCTTTTATTTTCACGCATTATATAAACAAGCTCCCGCGTTATTTTATCCGGATAGCAGTAAAGCAGCCTGATCCAGGGAATATCGGTATTTGACAGTATTTCCCCGAGCAGCGCGGCAAGCTTATATTCGCCGTAAATATCATAACCGTATCTTGAAGTATCCTGCGCCACAAGGATCAATTCCTTGACACCAAGTGCTTCAAGATCCTTTGCTTCCGATACAATATCTTCAATTTTTCTTGATCTGAACGATCCGCGTATCTGCGGTATGGCGCAATAGGAGCAGCGGTTGTCGCAGCCCTCTGCGATTTTTAAATATCCGTAATAATCCGGAGTCGTTATAATCCGTTCTCCTCCGAGCGGATATTCTTCAATCGGTTTAACCGAAAAATATTTTTCCCCTTTTTCAACTGTTTCAACGGCTTTCGTTATTTCATGCAAGCTTGACACTCCGACTACGGCGTCAACTTCCGGAAGTTCTTTCAATATTTGTTCGCTGTATCTCTGTGCCATACATCCGGTAACGATTAAAGCGCGGAGCTTTTTCTTTTTCAGCCATGCCGCGTCAAGTATGTTTTCTATTGATTCCTGCTTCGCGCTTTCAATAAAAGCACAGGTGTTTATTATTATTATATCGGCTTCGATTTCCTCGCCTGTAATTTCATAACCCGCTTTTACAAGGTCATGAAGCATAACTTCGGTATCCACTTGATTTTTAGGACATCCGAGAGAAATAAAACCGATTTTCAATCTTCCCATTCCAAATTAACTCCCAAAGCTTTTTTTATATCTGATTGAGTATGCCCGTATCTTGCGAGATATGCGGCGTCTTTATTTTTATCTTCGCTTTTCCCGCGTTTTATATACAGATCAATACATATTTGCGTGAAATCATATTCCGAAAAATCAAATTCCGAAATAGCTTCTCTTGAAAAACCGCGAATTACAAGCTCTTGTATGACACGCGCTTTTCCATACAGCTTTTTATTGGCAAGCGAATTTACGGCTGATTCGATTTGTTTTTCTTCATCAAGCCAGCCGTGAGCCTTTATATATTCCGCCGCTTCGTTTATATCGCGCTCGGAAAAGCCCCGTGACCGGAGCTTTTGTTTTAATTTCAATAATGTGTTGTCCGAGTAAGATAAAATATTTTGAGCGCATATAATAGCTTTTTTAATATTTTCTTCCACTTGATTACCGGTGCCTTTTGAAAGAACAGTTTGAGATATATATAACCGGGTTTTTCCACCCGACGGAAATATATTATATATTATGTGTCTGTTTTTGTCAAACAATTATTTTCCCGGGGCGCGGGGGCGCGGACGGGGACGAGGACGGGGGCGCGGACGCTTTTGAAAAAGCTTTGCAAAACTTTTGATAAATTATTTTTTATTCTTCCGGAGGAACGGAAACTTCTGCTTCTTCGCTTTCACCTTCGCTGAAATCGGCGGTTTTCATGGCAAGATCAATTTTATCCCGGTTTTCGCGGAGCTTATTTTCTATGCTTTGGGCAATATCGGGATTTTCTTCAAGAAATTTTCTCGCGTTATCCCTTCCCTGTCCCAACCGGTTACCCTCGTATGAAAACCATGTTCCGCTTTTGTTTACAATGTCAAGCTCCACTCCCAAATCGATAAGTTCTCCGGTTTTTGATATTCCTTTTCCGTAAAGGATGTCAAACTCCGCGATTTTAAAAGGAGGAGCGACTTTATTTTTTACAACTTTGATTTTTACGCGTGAACCGTAAGGGTCGTTTCCTGTTTTCAAGGTTTCGGTGCGGCGTACTTCGACGCGGATTGACGCATAGAATTTTAGGGCGCGTCCGCCTGTCGTAACTTCCGGATTTCCGTATGAAACCCCGACCTTTTCACGGAGCTGATTTATAAATACGACTACACTGTTTGATTTCGCTATACATCCGGATAGCTTGCGGAGAGCCTGAGACATCAATCTCGCTTGAAGTCCGACATGAGAACTTCCCATTTCACCGTCAATTTCCTGCTGCGGAACTAGAGCGGCAACGGAGTCAATTACAAGTATATCAATTGCGCCGGATCTGACCAGAGATTCTGCTATTTCGAGAGCCTGTTCGCCGCTGTCAGGCTGTGATACCAGCAATTCGTTTATGTTAACTCCGAGAGCTTTGGCGTATACCGGATCAAGAGCATGTTCGGCGTCTATAAAAGCGGCAATTCCGCCCATTTTTTGTGTTTCTGCGGCTATATGCAGCGCAACCGTAGTTTTGCCCGAAGCTTCAGGACCGTATATTTCAATAATTCTGCCGCGCGGTACTCCCCCTATGCCGAGAGCCATATCGAAAGTCAGGGAACCGGTCGGAATACTGACAACATTCATAGATGCGTTGTCACCGAGTTTCATAATAGAACCGGCTCCGTATTGCTTTGTGATTTGTGTCAGGGCAGTTTCCAGAGCTTTATTTTTTGCTTCTATGTCGTTTGCCGGCAAAGCTTCGACAGCTTTTTTAGTTTTTGTTGGTTTCATGCGGATTTATCCTCCGTTTTTATAATCTTTATTATTTATTCAGAATCGATTTTTGGGAAAGCAGTTTCATAAATAAACCGCCTTGAACCGTACGGTGCCGGAAACCGACCATATCCGCGGTAATCGTATCGAACCAATCGCTCATAGGTACTCTCGATCTTGTATGATTATATGCTCTCCAAAGAGGTTTTATATAATTTCTGAATGTTTCGCCCGAACCCGACATCGAAGCTGTCCAAACTATCCAGTCCGATTTTGTGTATGTAGCACGGTTATCGAGCGGCATTCCGTAGGGATTCATACGGGAAAAATTCGAAGCTATTTCACTTTCCAATACTTCTTTCCTGAAAAGTCCCGTTCCGAAAAGAACATCCCAAACGGCGTTGTACTTCATAGACCATGTACCGGCTTTATCAAAAGCCAGCCTGTAGCTTCCGTCTCCGTTTGAAGCGCGGACCGTCCACGAATCGGCAAGAATTTCAGCGCGTTTTATATAATAATTATAGGATTCCAAGTCTCCGGACATTTTGCATATAAGAGCGTAACCCGCTATACCCATAACGGCTTTCAGCGTTAAATTACAATTGTGCGCCATGTGTCCCGCAAAATCGTCGGTACAGAGCTGATTCTCGGGGTCAAATCCGTTTTTATCCAAATAATCCGCCCACATTTTAAGCTGAGTGATATATTGTAATGCGAAATCAGCACTTTTTTCCGCCAAACAAACAGCAGCAGATATTATGAGCATATTTCCGCATTCTTCAAGAGGCATTTGTCCGCTTATATTTGTTCCGTTATAAACTTGTCCGCAGACCAAAGGGTATTGCCCCGCGTCATGAGGCGCAAATTCGTGAGGCCATGCTTCGCTTGAGGCATATTTGAAAATCGGGCGGACCATCCCCCGGACAAGTTCAGTATTATATATCAGGTACATCGGAATAGACGGGTAGGAAACATCCACCGTAGCGGCGCATCCGTTTGAAAAACATTCTTTTGAAATATAAAGAATTTCGCCTTCGTCTGTCACGCATATTTTATGAGCCGCCATAACCTGACGGTAAGCAAGCTGCAAAAGCTCCGCGTACTCCTCACCTCCGGCTTTTACAGCATCGATAAACATTTTATCCGAAAAATCGACGCAGCGTGAAAAAATACATTTATAATCCGAAAACGCTTTCAATACAGCTTCTTCGATCTTTTCGCCGTTTTTGTTCCAATAGGATTTTAATTTTTCACCGAAATAATTAATAGAATATATATCATCATAAGCGAAAACAAACAATGCTTCATTTTGTGAAATATCTGAGCTTGAAGCATATAAATAAGTCATACCGTCATCAAATTCCTCAAAGCCCGTTGTTCCGCTTTCCACTGCTAAATAAAAATAACCCCAGTCTATTCTTACATCGTCTCCGCTGCGCCCCAGTACATTCTGAACAGAACTTCCCATTTTATGGCATGATATATTATTGCCAAGCTTGATTTCTTCCGCTTTAACCGGATACTGACCGCGCAGATCGAGGCAAATTTCTTCAGAAACGCAAATTTTCACAAATACTGTATGTATTAACCCATCCGCCGATTCGCAGTATGCTCTCATATAGGCTGTCGGTGATGAAGCTAAATACAAATCGTTTGCAAGACGCGGAGAAGTGAAAGATATATAAAGCTTTATTTTTTCGTTTTCAAATGTGTAGTATGTGGAAAACGCATCGATATCTATTGCGGTTTGTTTTATCGGTTTTATTTCAGTTTCCGGTTTCATATCAGGTTTTCCGCAGAAAAGCAATTCCTCGCCGTCGATTACCACTAAACCTTTTATAGTATTCGGCTTGCCTGTCCAGTGAACGGTTGTTTTTTCGTTTAGCTTATCCGCTTCGCACCAGACTGAAAAATATGGGTCGATGTTGATTAATGGAACACATGGTGCTCTTAGTCTCATTTCATTCTCCTGTTATTGTGGAATAATATAATTATATACCATTATATTTGTAATTTGTTTAACAAATTGTAAACATTATTCATCCTCATTTACCGGTTTTAAGCATTTTAATATAAGGATAAATATGTTTTGCCATACGGTAAAAACCGAGATCATTCGGGTGACATCCGTCAACCGTGCAGCTGTCTCTGTCTTTCTTCCCGAAAAGATGTTCTCCGTCAATAAAATAAACATTTTTATCTTTATTTAAAACAGCTTTTTTATATGTCGAATAGATAATCTTCCGGCGTTCCGAGTTTTCTTTTGGGTTTGTGTCAAAATCCGGTTTTGTAACAATCAAAATCGGAAGCTTAGGCTGCTTTTCTCTGATAATTTTGAAAAACGGCTCATGAGTTTCAGCCAAATGCCCGCAGGAGGGCGAGTTATGGTCGTAATCTAAAACAAACGCTGACATATCAAGAGAAGCTATATATTCCGCAATAATTTTTTCTCCCTTGGCGGAGCCTGAAAAACCCAAATTAATAAAATCCGCGCAAAGCCATCGTGAAAGCAGCGCGTTATAAGCGTTTCCCGGGCGGGAAGCGCAGCC
>JAVBPA010000018.1:0-2609 GCA_031549925.1 Eubacteriales bacterium | reverse complement strand
ACAGGTAAATGTTTCTCTGCACTTGCTTCGACAGTGTTCGGAACGAGAGCTCCCATTTCTTCTCCGCAGCATATCATTGGAACTCCTGATGAAAAAATAGAACCAACTAAATTTCCGCATGCTTTGCATATAAAAAATCTTGTATCACACATTTTATTAACACTCCTTTATTAAAATCAGAAATAATGTTTCAGAATATATAATATGTATAAGAATAGTATATTATCCTGCTAAGATTATATTATATTAACGCTCGGTTGTCAATACTATCAGTAATAATTACTGATAACAAATTATTTTTTATGACATTATCTTCGTTGACAGAAGAAACATTGAGTGATATAATGATCCGGTAAGATTTATTGATTTAAGATGGTATTGAAAATGCATTTTCGTCAAGCCAAAGGATTGTTGTCCGCACATAACGGAATGAATATATACCGCGGGTGTACGCACGGATGTATATATTGTGACAGCCGGAGCAAATGTTATCAGATAAACCATGATTTCGAAGATATCGAAGTTAAAATAAACGCTCCGGAATTGCTTTACGAAGCGCTTCGCAAAAAAAGGCGTAAATGTATGGTGGGAACAGGAGCCATGTGCGATCCGTATATGCAGTGCGAGGACGAGCTTAAACTAACCAGGAAATGCCTTGAAATAATAGATGATTTGGGATTCGGGATTGCTATACAGACAAAATCAACATCAATACTGAGAGACCTTGATATAATTAAAAGTATTAATTCAAAATCAAAATGCGTTGTTCAAATGACTCTCACAACATATGATGAAGCGCTTTGTAAAATTGTTGAACCGAAGGTAAGCACTACCGCCGAAAGATTTGAAGCTTTAAAAATATTTTCGGAAAACGGTATACCGACGGTTGTCTGGTTTACTCCGATACTTCCGTTCATAAACGATACGGAAGAAAACTTACGCGGAATTATAGATTATTGTATAAAAGCGAAAGTTTACGGTATATTAAATTTTGGAATCTCTTTAACCCTCCGCGAAGGAGACCGGGAATATTATTATGAATGTCTTGACAAACATTTTCCCGGCTTGCGTTCGTTATATCATAAAAAGTATGGTTTTGCATACGAACTTTACAGTGATAATAACGATAAACTTTTAAAAATATTCAACGATGAGTGCCGCAAAAATAATATTATTTGCAACCGGGATGAGATATTTCGTTTTATGAATGAATTTCCGGAAAAACACGAAAATGAACAGTTAAGTTTCTTTTGAATTACCCTAAAAACTTTTGCATTATAAAATTTTTAAAGAAGGATATTAATGATAACCTTTCAAAAACTTTCTCTTGATGATATACCAAAAATAAAACAATACTTTTCATTTTCTAATTACAACGGATATAATAAACCTTCCGATCGCGGATGCGATAATACAATAGGCGGGGTTTTTATCTGGCGTGATTATTTTCAAACAGAATATACTGTTTATAGTGAAACACTGATACTAAAAATGAAGTATCTTAACGGAGTTACTGCTTTTTCAGTTCCTTTGGGAAACAATGTTAGCTTCGCTTTGATTCAGATAGAAGATTATTGTGCAAATGAAAGAATTCCGCTCGTTTTTTGTACGGTCACAAAATCCGATTTATTGATGCTTTCTGAAAAATATGAATACTGCAGCTTATCTGAAAAGAATTGGGCTGATTATATATACAACGCAGAAGATCTTTCAACATTTTCCGGAAGAAAATTTAACGGTCAGCGTAACCACATAAATTATTTTATGAAGCAATATCCGGATCATTCGGTATTACCGATATCAAAAGATAATATTTCTGATGTTATAAATTTTTTCAATTTGTACAAGATTGATAATAACAGCGGTACTCCGATTTTTTTAGAAGAACAACGTAAAGTTTCGGAAGTTTTGGAAAATTACGATTTATATAGCCAATCAGGATGTGTTATATATGTAAACGGAAAAGTTGCCGCGTTTTCGATAGGGGAATGTATCGGAGATACACTTTATGTACATATAGAAAAAGCCGACGTTTCATACAGGGGGGCTTATCCTATGATTGTACGTGAATTTGTACGTATGTATTCCGATTGCAATGTAAAATATGTAAACCGTGAGGACGACAGCGGGGACGAAGGACTGAGGACATCGAAACTTTCATACCATCCTATTGAAATTATTGAAAAGTTTACTGTTATGGTTAAAAATGTCCCATGTAATATACACAAGAGATGTTCCAATATAAATAACAAAGAAAAACCGGAAGATGAAATAAAAATATCTTTGTAAAAATATAATAAAACAATATTAAAATTATTTTTAATAAAAAATGAAAATTATATGTAAAGACTTTATTTTATTATTCAATGTAACTGGCAAATTCGTTTTGTTTTATGTATTTATTATTTAAATAAAGCTTGTATCTATACAAATAACAGATGCAAGCTTTTTATTTATTGGTTTTCTTTGACAAACGTTCCTATGTTCAAATAAGTAATGGTTTGGTTAAATTAATTTGACAATATTAAAATTTTCCCAAACAGTTTTTTATAAATCAATAAAAATAATATGTTTTTATCTAAAAATAAATTTTCGGATTTATCTTGATT
>JAVBPA010000105.1:0-19454 GCA_031549925.1 Eubacteriales bacterium | reverse complement strand
GCTTCCTCTGTCAATTCGGTGACTTCAACAGCGGAACAGCTTTCCGTTTCATCGCAGGTTTCGACTATGGCGAAGTTTGCAATCGAGCTTCCCTCCGCCGGACGCATAACGATAACACCGCCTGTATTTCTTCCGATTACGGGTATTCCGCTGACAGGGGTACGTATTATTGTTCCGTCATTTGCTATTATCATTATATCATCGTTATCGGAAACGGCTGCTATTCCGGAAAGGTTTCCGGTTTTTGGGGTTATTTTCTGACATATAACTCCGCGTGTGTTTCTGTTATGAGCGGAAAATTCTGAAAATTCGCAGCGTTTTCCGCAGCCGGCTTCGGTTATCATGACAAGTTTTTTCGTATCGTCAACAACCGCAACTCCGGTTACAACATCATCTCCGCTTAGCTTTATAGCGTGTACTCCTCTTGCGGTTCTGCCTATACATCTAATGTCGTTTTCCGCGAAACGCGCGGCATTTCCGTATTTTGTGGCTACGATTATATCCCCTCCTCCGACAGTCCGGTGAACAAACAAAAGCTCATCTCCTTCGTCGAGAGTAATTGCGATTTTCCCTCCGCTTCGGCGTATTTCATATTCCGAAAGCGATGTGCGTTTTGCTATTCCCATGCGAGTAACCATTGTAAGGTATTCATCCTCAGGGAAAGAATTAACGGCTATTAAAGCGGTGACCGATTCTTTTTCGTCAAGGTCTAGTATGTTTACGATATTGCTTCCCTTTGATGTGCGCCCGGCTTCGGGTATCTGATACACTTTTTTTATATAAACCCTGCCGTAATTCGTAAACATCATCAAGAACGAATGGGAATTAGCCGAGAGGCATCTCTTAACAAAATCCTCTTCTTTTGTTGCCATTCCGATAATACCCTTGCCTCCGCGTCCCTGCGCGCGGTAAACATCACTCGGCTGACGCTTGATATATCCGGTATGAGTCATTGTAATGACGCAGTTGTGACGCTCTATCAAATCTTCTAAAATTATTTCATCCTCAACAGGCATTATTTCGGTGCGTCTTTCGTCTCCGAATCTGTTTTTAATTTCGAGAAGTTCCGTTTTAATTATTTCAAATATACGTTTGTCGTCGCTGAGTATATCCTCAAGCTCTGCAATTTGCGCGTACAAGGCTCTTATACGTTCTTCAATTTTTTGTCTTTCAAGGCCGCTGAGTCTTCCCAGTGTCATATCGACTATAGCCTGAGCCTGAGCTTCGGAAAATTCAAAACGTTCAATCAGCCTGAGCTTTGCGTCCGATATCGAATCGGAGGAACGGATTATGCTGATAACTTCATCAATATTATCAATCGCAATTTGATAACCTTCGTATATATGAACGTCTTTGCGCGCTTTATCAAGTTCAAATCTGATCCGGCGGCTGATAACGTCCAGCTGATGATAAAGATAGCATTGAAGCATTTCTTTCAGCGTAAGCGTTTTCGGAATCCCTTCTACTATTGCCAGCATATTGATAGCGCAGGTGTCCTGGAGCTGCGTAAACTTGTAAAGCTGATTTAAAATAACCGGACCGTTTGCGTCGCGGCGGTATTCGATTACAATCCTCACGCCCACTCTGTCCGAAGATTCGTCGCGCAGTTCTGTGATTCCCTCTATACGCTTTTCTTTGACGCACTCGGCAATGTTTTCGACTATTCCCACTTTGCTGACCATATAAGGTATCTCGGTTATAACAATGCGGCGTTTTTCTTCATCCACTTCGGCTCTGGCTCTGACGGTAACTTTTCCGCGTCCGGTTGCGTATGCTTCGGTTATACCTGCGGTGCCGCATATAATAGCGGAAGTAGGGAAATCCGGACCTTTTATAAACTGCATAAGCTCCTGATATTCGGCTTCAGGATTTTCTATCAAATAAATAGTTCCGTCAATAACCTCTCTCAAATTGTGCGGGGGAACGTTAGTTGCCATACCGACGGCGATTCCGACGCTTCCGTTGACAAGTAAATTCGGGAAACGCGAAGGAAGCACTGCCGGTTCGTTATGTTTATTGTCAAAGTTCGGAATAAATTCAACCGTATTTTTTTCGATATCGGACATCATATCGTCCGCGAGTCTCGACATACGGGCTTCTGTGTAACGGTATGCCGCCGCCTGGTCTCCGTCTATATTTCCGAAGTTGCCCTGTCCTTCAATCAAGGGATAACGAAGCGAAAACGGCTGAGCCATACGTACCATGGAATCATATACCGCCATATCTCCGTGAGGATGATAACGTCCCAAAACGTTACCGACAGTAGCTGCCGATTTATTAAAAGGTCTGTCATATGTCAAATTGTCTTCATACATTGCGTATAATATTCTGCGGTGTACGGGTTTTAATCCGTCTCTGACATCCGGAAGTGCGCGGGCTATTATAACGGACATTGCATATTGAATAAAAGAAGTTTTCACTTCCTTTTCCATATCTACTTCATGTATCTTCTGATCTTTAAATTGTATATTGTTATCCATTCTATCCTTCAATCTTTCACAAGCATTCATTTGCGCTGGGTTGGGTCAAGTTTGCGTTTTCGGAAAAGCTTTTCTTCTAATAAATAATTTTAAAATTTCTTTACCGCTATTTTTATACTATATTTTCGGGATTAGGTTTTGCACAAAGTCCCCTCGGAACGGCGGTTCCCGAAAGCTTTATTTTTTCGGAAGCGGCATATGCTGCAAATCTCATAGCGTCATCCAAAGTGCATCCGTTGTCTATTGCGCTGATAAAAGCCGCTAAAAATGTATCTCCCGCTCCCGAAAAGCCTTTTATTTCACTCTGTGGAATATATGGAGAAGCAATTGTGGATTCGCCGTATTTTCCGGCATATACCGCACCGTTTTTCCCCAAGGTGCAGAGCACCGAAACACCCTTTTCAACATACACGCGCCTGGCTGCTTCCAGTGCAGTAAAATCCGACATTACACAATATCCGAGATAATCGGAAAGTTCCGATACATTAGGCTTAATCATATCAGGCAAAGCTTCTACAGCAGCGGTTAAAGCGACTCCGTCACAATCCGCTAAAACTGATACATGACGGTTTTTCAGCAGCTTGATAACAGAGTTGTACACAGCCTTATCCACACCCTGTGGAATACTTCCGCCCAAAATTACGGTATGTGTGTTATCTGTTGAGTTTGCAACGGCATCTATAAGAGTTTTTACTTCAGATTCCGACACGGGACCTCCGGATTCGTTAAATTCCGTACATTCTCCCGCGTCCGATATAATTTTTATGCAGTTTCTTGTCTCAGAGGAGATTTTGTGGGAAATAAATTTGATTTTTTCCCCGGAAAGCATCGAACAAAGCTGTTTCCCGCAAAAACCTCCGGTTAATATGTGCGCTGTAACATCTTCCCCCAAAGCGGTAAGCATACGGGAAGAATTAATTCCTTTTCCTCCCGCCGATAATACGGTTTTATAAGCGCGGTTTGTTTTACCGATTTCGGATGTTTTGCAGTACATCACACGGTCTATTGCGGGATTTAAGGTAATTGTAATATATTTCATTTTGTTCTTTTGTTAAGTTGAATAATTTTGTAGTTTTTTACCGGAAAGCTCCGGTTAACGCTTAGTTCCTTTTAACAAATAAATCCGGTTACCGGAAAGCTCCGGTTATATTGAAATAATAATCAAATATCGAGGTTTGTCACGTATTTGGCGTTTTCCTCAATAAAAATTCTTCTCGGTTCAACCTTGTCGCCCATAAGTACGGAAAATATTTCGTCGCAGGCTATCGCGTCTTCAATGCTAACTTTGAGCAGTATGCGTTTTTCCGGATCCATAGTCGTTTCCCAAAGCTGCTTCGGATTCATCTCTCCAAGCCCTTTGTAGCGTTCCGCGGATACCTTTGAGGGATCTCCTCCGCCGAGTTCATCTACATATCTGTCTCTTTCCTCATCCGTGAAAGCGTACCTCTGCTGTTTGCCTCTGAAAATCCGGTAAAGCGGAGGACAAGCCAAAAATATCCTGCCCTCGTCAATAAGTTTCCTCATATGACGGAAAAAGAAAGTAAGCAGCAATATGCGTATATGCGAACCGTCTACGTCCGCGTCCGCCATGATGATTATTTTACCATACCTCAGTTTGTTTATATCAAATTCGCCGCCGATTCCGCAGCCGAGAGCCTGGATTATAGGTATTAGCTGCTGATTTGAATATATTTTGTCAAGACGGCTTTTTTCAACGTTTAAAACTTTACCTCTCAGCGGAAGTATAGCCTGGTATTTTGATTCGCGTCCGCCTTTCGCGCTTCCTCCGGCGGAATTACCTTCCACAAGAAACAATTCAGTAAGTTCAATACTCTTTTCCTGACAGTCCAGCAGCTTTCCGGGAAGCGACGCACCTTCAAACAACCCTTTGCGGCGGGTTATCTCTTTTGCTTTGCGGGCAGCCTCCCTGGCTCTTGCGGCTTGGAGGGATTTATCTATTATCGCACGTCCGACGGACGGATTTTCTTCCAGATATTCTGAAAATTTTTCTGTTACAAGGTTATCGACAAAAGATCTTATATCGGAGTTCCCGAGCTTAGCTTTGGTTTGGCCCTCAAACTGCGCGTCCTGAAGCTTAACGCTTACTACCGCGCAGATTCCCTCGCGGCAATCCTCTCCCGTAAGATTTTTTTCATCGCCTTTAAACAAATTCGATTTGCGAGCGTATTCGTTCAAAACCTTTGTCAGAGCGGATTTGAATCCGGTTTCGTGAGTGCCTCCCTCGGATGTATTTATGTTATTTGCGAACGTCATCATCGTTTCATTGTAGGTATCGTTGTACTGGAACGCAATTTCCGCGCTTGTAACGCCGTTTTGAGCTTTCATGTATATAACGTCTTCGTGGATCATCTCGCAGTGTTTTACCCCGTTCAGGTACTCTACAAAGCTTTTTATTCCTCCCTCGTAGTGAAGAGTTGATTCGATTATGTCATCCTCTTCTCCTCCCGCCGAGCCGCATCTCTCGTCACGCAATATTATTTTAACTCCAGCGTTCAAAAAAGACTGTTCTCTCATTCTTGAAAGAAGTACGTTATAATCAAATCCGAGAGCTATTTCCTCAAAGATTTCCTTGTCGGGCATAAATTTTACCATAAGTCCGCGTTTTTCGGTTTTTCCTGTGCATTTAAATTCCCTGTCAACCTTACCCCTCGCAAAGCGCTGCGTATATTCCATTCCCTCATAGCAGTTTGTATATTCGAGCCACTCTGAAAGCGCGTTTACAACAGACGCGCCCACACCGTGAAGTCCTCCTGAAATAACATATCCCTGTCCCCCGAACTTTCCCCCAGCGTGAAGCACGGTAAATACAACCTCAGGCGTCGGTTTTCCCGTTTTATGCATAGCGGCTGGAATTCCCCTGCCGTTATCGGAAATTTCGACAGAGCCGTCAGGCAGCAGCTTTACCGTTATTTCGCTGCATTCCCCCGCTAGTGTTTCATCTATGGAGTTATCGACTATTTCGTATATAAGATGGAGCATACCTTTTTGAGATGTTGACCCTATATACATCCCCGGGCGTTTTCTTACCGCCTCAAGACCGTCAAGTACCTGTATTTGATTTTCATCATATGTGTTGTTTATGTTTGGGGTCTGCGAATTATTATCTGACATTGAATTTATGCTGATCCTTTCGTTTTTTCTTTTGGCGTGAAAATTTATTGCTCTATTCTGCCGATAAGGGCCGAAGCTGATATCTGGGACATAAAGACAGTACCGGAGCCGTCCAAAATAAAAGATTTGGGTATTTCATCTGTAACCGAATACAATTTTCCGCTTTTTTCGCAGCATGTTAAAAATTTTTTTGTCACAGATGAAACAGTAGCCGTATCCGCGTTAAAAATACCGATTATTGATTTTGTCCTGATGATTTTATTATTGCCTAAATGAAGATACATAAAGCACTCTTTTGTTATGATTTTTAGTTATTTTAAAGCCTTAACCCGATTTTTTTAGTAATTTCCTTGCAAAAAAATTACTACGGTTCTGAATTTTTAATATCTTATAAAATTTCTTTTGACGTTTTTTACATTGCTGTATAAGTTCCGTTTTTTACTAAGAAGGAGAGGGCGAAATTTTCTATTTTTTCGCATGAAGTTATAAAAATCTGCACTCCGCCGAGTCCCGATATCAAAAATTTGCGTCTTGAGCCGTCAAGCTCGCTGAATATGTCGTCAAAGAGATAAACCGGATCGTCTCCCGTTTCCGTTTTAGAAATTCGGCCTTCCGCTATTTTAGCGGCAAGCGCCAAACTCCTCTGCTGCCCCTGAGAGGCAAAGGTTTTTGCTTCCAAACCGTTTAATTTTATTTCGATATCGCCCCTGTGCACTCCATATAAAGTAACACCCGCTTTTATTTCCCTCTCGCGTGAAGCTTTCAGCAGCGTTTTGTATTCATCGGCGGTTTTTTTTGCCGAATAAACGAACGACGGATTTTCGCGCCCTCCGGTCATCTCGGAAAAAATATTTTCGACAGCCGCGTTTAATTTTTCCGTATAATCAAACCGCTTTCCCGATATAATTTCAGCCGAAACCGCAAGAGAATCCGTCCAAATGTCAATTGTGTCGTTATATGAAGCGGGGTCGGTGTAATAATTTTTTATAAGCGAATTTCTGTGAGCCAGTATATTGCTGTATTTCTGAAGCTCCCTTAAATACGCCGGATCAAGCTGAGATATGGCGCAGTCGAGCATTTTTCTTCTGACGGCGGGACCGTCCCTGACTATCGACAAATCGTCCGGACAGAAAACTACGGCACGAAAACATCCGATAAATTCGGAAAGCCGTTCCATAGATACTCCGTTCCGGATGTATCTGCGCTTCCCGTCTCTTGAAAAACGCATTTCAAGCTTCTGACGTCTTGCTTTATCCGAAAAAATCAATTCGACAGAAGCAATTTCTTCGTCAAATTTTATTATTTCTTCTTCCTTTGCTCCGCGGAAGCTCCTGCCCTGGGCAAACATAAAAATACCTTCGAGTGCAGCGGTTTTTCCTTCCGCGTTGTTCCCTAAAAAGATATTTGTTGTGGCGCAGGGTTTAATTTCCGCTTCGCTTATGCACCGAAACGACTTATAAGCTATACTTTCGATAATCATTTATTTATTTTTATATTGTTTACTGAAGCTTAACGGGAAGAACCAGATATAAAAAGCTGTTTTCCTGAGTTTCTTCCGCACCCTGAACAATCATACTCATAAGAGGCGTTGAAAGTGATAATTTCAATTTATCGCTACTGCTGGCTTTAACAGCATCATATAAATACCGGCAGTTAAATCCTATTTCTATGTTATCTCCGGTTTTGTTTACTAATATTTCGTCATAAAATCTGCTTGTTACAGAATTTGATGTAAGTATCAGCACATCATTTTCAAAACCGCATTTCAGTGAATTTTTTGATTGCCCCATACTTTTATCTTCTGTTACAAGCATGGCTCTTTCAAGACCTAAAAGCAGTTCTGATCTGTCAATATCGACAAATATTTTACTGTTTTTTGGTATAAAACGCTCATAGTCGATATATTCTTCGTCAATAAATCTTGTAAAAAAGTTTATGTTCCCGATTTTAAAAACGCAATGTTTTCTTGCAAGTTTAACCGTAACATTTTCATCCTCGTCGGATAATAATTTTGCGAGCTCCCCGAGTGATTTTCCGGGAATTATAAATTTTACGGCATCGGCTCCGTCAAAAGAGCTGCCTTCATACGATTTTGAATTTATGGCAAGGCGGTTGCTGTCGCATCCCACTACATTTATTTTGTTTCCTGATATTGAAAAAAACGCTCCGTTCAAAGCCGGTCTCTGATCATTTTGAGCTACGGCAAACATTGTACGACCTATTAAACTTTTCAAATCCCCCTGTTTTACGTCAAAACCGCCATCGGTATTCAAATCCGGAAGATTGGGAAAATCCTCTCCGTTTAAGGCATGAAGTTCAAAAGAAGAACGTCCGCTGTAAATTTTCGTAACATTGCGTTTATCAACCTCAATTGTAATCCCCTCTTCGGGCATTATGCGTATAATCTGGTTCAGTTTTACCGCATTTATAATAAAGCTGCCGCTTTCTTCAACGGAAGCCTGAGTTTTTAATCTGACTCCTTTTTCAAGATCGAAAGACGAAAGAACGCAGCAGTCGTTTCCCTCTGTCTCAATTAAAATTCCTTCAATTGACGTGAGTGTATTTTTATTTGAAACACATCCCATGAGCGGATTTAAAGCCGTCATAAAATCACTTTTTTGCAGATATATTTTCACTTCTTTTTTTTCCTCGCTTTTTCTGTAACTTTTTATTATTTTGAGATCCATATATGATCTAAAAAAGAGATATATAAAGATTAATTATAAGAGATAGTAGCAGCAGAAGCAGTATTAGGGGGTGTTTATAATGTGCAAAACCCTTTTTATAAGTACATACAACTGATTTTTTGATATGTATTCCCGCAGATATACTGTTTGCATGTACTGTATAAATCTGTGCAAAATCCGTTTTTGAAATTTTTTCTTTTAAAATGATTTATAAAGAAAAATCCGTCATGTCGGTTTTTCCACATCGTTTTACACAGCTGTGGATAATTTAAATGTGCAGAAAAGATTTGTATCATTGTATAATCGATCAAACGGAAGTTTCTTTTATATCTTTGATAAGTTCGTTTATTTCAAGTTCGGTTAAAGAATTTACTTTTATTTCGCTTTCGATGACGTCGAGAGAATTCATAATAGTCGTATGATCGCGCCCTATTATTTTTCCGATTGCCGGAGTCGACATATCAGTAAGCTTTCTCATAAGATATATGGATATATGTCTTGCCGAGGCTATTTCTTTAGTTCTCTTCTTGCTTTTTAAATCGTCTACCGTAACGTCGTATTTTTTTGAAACCTGATCCAAAATCCGGTCTACCGTCACACTGACAGGCTCGGAACCGGTTAAAAGATCAGAAACGCAGCTGATTGCAAGATCTTTTGTAATCGGAACACCCGTTAAAAAACTCTGCGCTCCGAGTTTTTTTATCGCACCCTCAAGCTGGCGGACATTGGAACGGAGATTTTCGGCTAAAAATGTAAGAACATCATCGGACATGGAAATTTTCAAATTCTCGGCTTTATTTTTCATAATAGCTATCCGGAGTTCAAAGTCCGGAGGCTGGACATCCGCGATAAGACCCCATTCAAAACGGGTTTTCAAACGGTCTTCAAGTGTTTTAATATCTCTCGGAGGACGGTCGGAGGTCATAATAATTTGCTTATGGTCTTCGTATAAAGCGTTGAATGTGTGGAAAAACTCTTCCTGTGTGCTGTCTTTTCCCGCTATAAACTGAATATCATCTATTAATAAAACATCCGCACGGCGGTACTTTTCCCTGAAACGAGAAGTTGTTTCGCGGCGGATGCTTTCAATCATCTGATTTGTAAAATCATCGCCTTTTACATATATAAGATTTGTTTCGCGGCGGCGGTCGCTTATATAATTCATTATCGCCCACATAAGGTGAGTTTTACCGAGTCCGCTTGCTCCGTGAATAAAAAGAGGGTTATAATCGGAAGCGGGATTTTCGGCAACCGCTATCGCGGCGGCGTGTGCAAATCTGTTCGAATTCCCCACTATAAAATTGTCAAAAGTATATTCTACACGGTGTGAGCTGGGAACAGTGGGATCTTTCGGATCAGGCGAATTTTCATTTACATTGGCTTCGGTGTTTTCTGATGAAGATGTTACCTGTATATCAGAATTGTCGGAATCGAGTATAGAAAAATCAAGAGGAGCTTTTTCGGTAGAATAGAAGTGAGGAGTTATCTCAAATCCGAGTACACTAAAAAAGCTTTTTGCGGTAAGTTCTGTATATTTTTTTTCTAATATATCTTTTTTAAAATCAGTAGTTGTTACCAAATACGCGTCTTTTTCGGTAAGCAGTCCAAGACGCACATCAGAAAACCAAAGTTCGAAAAGGGTTGGCTTGAGTTCCTCTTCTATGACGGCATAAACGCGCTCCCAAATACCGTTGTATGTTTCCATGCCGTAAAATCCTTTCTTATTATATTATATATACCTAAACATTATAACATAACTGTTCCCATTTTACAAGTACTATTTTAACAACAAAAAAGATATATAATAACTAAAGTCCGTTATTTTTTTGATTGCAAGGACACATAGAAAAAAGAAAAGAAGAGGCAGTTTAACGCATTTACTTTTTTTGAAAAAAAGTAACAAAAAACGTTTTTTGCCGTACGGTTTATAATTAAATTTCAGAGGAGTTATATAAAACAGCTGTGTATTGTTTTGTTTGTCTTGAATTTTTTGATAAAAGGTATTGACAAAACAAAGCGCATAAGTATATAATATAGGACACGGTGCACAAAAGTCCGCGTATGATTTTTTTATGCGGTTTATTATATAATTTTGGAGATCCGGCGGAGATATTTATACATTTTAAAAGAAAATTTCATGCGGTTTCAGCAGAGATTATCATGTACGATTTGTATGAATGAATTTCCATACGATTCTTGTTTTGTATCGTTAGCTTAAGGTTTTATTGCGGGACATGCAGAACCGGCAGCTACTAAAGCGGATTTATCATATCATTTCCCGCAGTTTAACTCAATTACAGAAAGGGGTGCAGCTCATGCTTAGAACATACCAGCCCAAAAAGAGACAGCGTCAAAAAGAACATGGATTCAGAAAGAGAATGTCTACTGCCAACGGTAGAAAAGTACTCAAAAGAAGACGTGCTAAGGGCAGAGCAAAACTCACGTATTAATTTTAAGTTGATATTATTATTCCAGAAACGGAAGATGGAAGGAATGGAAGATTTGTTATTTTCCGTCCTTCTGTTTTTGTTTGCATTTTTAAAAAAACCAAAACTCTCTTTATATAACCGAAAAAAATCAAGTAAAAGTTTTTGTCAAACTTTTTTCAAAAAGTTTGCGTACTTCAAAAGCCCCCCTTCTATAAACCGAAAAAAATCAGAGTAAAAGTTTTTGTCAAACTTTTTTCAAAAAGTTTGCGTACCGGTAAATGAAACTATTTGCGTTAAATGAAAATCACCTTTTTTCAAAAGTATATCAAAAAGGTAAAAAGTTCGTGGGCAAAAATACCGTTGTATATGTGCTCCGCGATTTAAAATGGCAAAAATACAAAAAAGAAAATCCGGCTAAAACGGCATTAAACCGGATAGGGCTTACAGTTGGCAAAAAAATCGGCGGAGCAGTACAACGGAACAGATGCAAACGTATCATGCGTGAAGCATACAGAAAAGCCGACGGTGAAATTTCTGTAAAAAAAGGTTTTTTGATTGTTATTGTCGCGCGGGAAAGTATTTTGGAAGCTTCCTTACATGAAGTAGCGGCTGATTTTTGTGCTGCTTTCAGACGTCTTGACATGGCTGAAAATACAGTAAATCAACATAAAAACAATTTAGATAATAATATCAGACAAAAATGAAAAGAATGATTATATTTTTAATAAGAATATACCAGAAATTTATTTCACCTGCAAAAATTCGTCCCGCATGTATGTTTTATCCCACATGCTCGCAATATGCGATCGAAGCTTTGCAAAAAAGAGGGCTTTTTTTCGGGAGTTTATTGGCTGCCTGGAGAATAATCAGGTGTAATCCGTTTAACAGTCACGGAGGTTTAGATCCCGTACCTATGCCTAAACGCAAAAATCAATAATTTTTTTATCCAAGTAAATTATTTCTGCTTACGACAGAATTCGAGGAGTTTTAATGGCAAATTTTAATATCATGGATATTCTGAACGTCCCGTTCGGATATATTATAAAATTTTGTTACATGCTCATACCCAACTATGCAATTGCGCTTTTACTTTTCGCTATCATAATTAAGGCACTTATGCTTCCCCTCGGCATAAAACAGCAAAAAAATATGATAAAACAAGCATCGCTGCGTCCGAAAGAAATGGCAATAAGAAAAAAATATTCGGGGAGAGATGATAAGGCAACTCAGCAAAAAATGCAGGAAGAAATTATGGAATTCTATAAAAAAGAAAGCTATAATCCTGTCGGAAGCTGTTTTCCTATGCTGCTGCAGTTTCCGGTTATCATTTCGCTGTTCAATGTAATTAATAACCCTTTAAAGTATATTTGCAGACTTACTACAGAAAACGTAACGGCAATTGTGGAAAAATTGAAAGAGCTCGACTTGGTCGCAACAGATTTTGTTTTATCGAGTGAAATCAAAATTATTCCTTTAATCCGTGAAAATTTCAGCTCTCTTGGAGAGTCCGTCGGAAATCTTACTTTAAAAGACATACCCAATTTCAATATGTTCGGTTCGTTTTTTGACTTATCAAACACCCCTTCATTTACCGTTGAGGACAAGACTCTGCTTTGGCTGCTGATTATTCCTGTAGTTACTTTCTTCGCGTCGTTTTTCTCTATGAAGCTGACAAGAAAGTTCACATATCAGCCTCCGACAGATACATCCGGTAATTCGGGAAACGCGATGTCTTTAAAAATTATGGACTGGACAATGCCGCTTTTTTCGGTTTGGATTACTTTCACAGTTCCGGCTATTATAGGAATTTACTGGATATATCAAAACGTTCTTGGGTTCGTTCAGCAGTATATTCTGGCAAAAATATTCCCGACTCCTGTTTTTACCGATGAAGATTACAAAAAGGCGGAAAAAGAAATAACAGGTACTGTAAGACGCGAAAAGAAGAAGGAAAAAACCCGTTCGCTTCATCATATCGACGATGATGAAGAAATTCCGCAAAAAAATGAAAAAAGCAACGCAAAAGAAATAACCGGAAAAATAGATGCGCCGGCGGGGGGAGCTATAACACCGGCTACTCTTAAAGAAGATAAGAATGGCAGCGTACCGATGCAAAAAATGAATGAAAACGATAAAAATGGCGAAAAGCCGAAGCCTAAATCATTACACAGAGATGATTGATATTAAAGGAGAAACAACGAATTGAAACAAATCAAAGAGGCTTATGGCAAAACCGTTGAGGCTGCGATTCTCAACGGAGCAAAAGAGCTCGGAGTAGACAGAGATTTAATAACTTACGAAATAATCGAAATGCCTAAAAGAGGATTTCTCGGATTCGGAGAAGTTCCGGCTCATGTAAGAGTTTTTTATGAAGCGGGAAGCGAATGTACCGCGCTTGATTTTGTTAACAATCTTATCGGATATATGTCATTTGACGTGACAGCTTCAATGACTGATTTGAATCATAACGCAAAGCTTATAAAAATCGACGGTTCCGAAGCGGGGCTTCTTATCGGGCATCACGGGGAAACTCTTGATTCATTGCAATATTTAGTAAATCTTGTGGCAAATAAACGCGACGGCGAAAATGATGAGGAAGAAGAGTCGGAAGATCTTACGGCTCTTGATGGTTCTGATAAAACAAAGAAACAAAAATATCAAAAAATCACTATTGACATAGAGGATTACCGTTCAAAAAGAGAAGAAACTTTACGCCAGCTTGCCCGCCGTATGGCTCAAAAGGTATTGAAATACAGAAAAAATGTAACGCTTGAACCTATGAATCCGTACGAAAGAAGAATCATTCATTCGGAGATACAAAACATAGAAGGTGTTTCGACAACTTCGGTAGGAACTGATAATAACCGCAGAGTGGTTGTTTATATCGACCGCAAAGACGGGGGAAAAAATATAGACGCGGCAAAAGCTTCCCCCGAAGCCGACAGAGAGACGGCAAAAGAACCTGTAAATAAAATTCACACTTCAAACCAAAATTTCCAGGCTAGAAACAATAACAATCAAAGAAAACAGGCAAATGAATTCAAAAACGGTGATAACAAAACATTGTCTTCCGATTTTCAGAAATCAGTGTCAGCAGAAACGGAAAGCACGGCTAATAAATCAGATGTTAAAATGCAAAGGCCAAACGGAAACGTACAGCAGCGCCGTCCTAATAATAACAGGCCGCAGGGACAAAACGTAACAAAACCAGCCGATGCGGAAATAAAGAAAAATTATCAAAATAATACAAATCATAAACCCTTGCCGGAAACGGCTGCCGGCGAAACGGATTCGGAAAACTCAGCAGTATCAGAAAAAGAACAGCCGAAACCTAAAAAGAGAAACAATTATTACCGCAGAAGAAATAATCAGAATAAAAAACCTGCTTCCGGCGAAACGGCTAAACCCGCGGAATTTGCGGAAAAATCTGAATAGCAACAAGACGTATCGGTTAAATTAAATCGATACGTCATTTTTTATTGTAATACACGCCGAAACAAAACCTTTACCGTAAAAAAGTCAGGTTAATAAATTGTAATTTTGCAAAACGTTATGCAATTTATAAAATTAAAAAATTTATTTAAAAAGGAAATAGTTCCGTAAAACAAATTTATATCAAATCAAAAAGATAAATTTTATTTGTTTTTTTACTCTGTTTCCGGAAGGTTGTCCGGTTGCCGGAAAACTTTTTTGAACAACGCCGCACCGCTGTAAAAGTTCTCCGGGTCTCCTTTCAACTTCCTATAGGGTGTATAAAGAGAGGATATATTCTTAGGAATTATCACAGATACGCGGGACATATACGCGTCAGCGCAACTGTCATGTCATCGCTTCTCTGATTGTTCTTTTTAGCTTCTTCCAATATCTTTTCCGCCATAACATTCAAATCATCGGTCCAGTCAAACGAAACAAGTTCAGTCAGCCAGATTCCGTCTTCAAATGATTGGGCAACACCGTCGCTTACGAGAATCACAACATCATCTTCTTCTAATTCAAATCTGATTTCTTCCGCATTTATTTCACGTGTTATGCCTACAGGCATTGTGTTGGAAGCGATTTTGAACAGTGAACCCTCACGCAGAATGTAGGAAGGTGCCGCGCCGCTCTTTATAAACGCTGCTTTTCCTGAAAGCAGATCAATTTCAAGTAAATCAACGGTGGCAAAACATTCCGTGTTTCTGCATCGGATAAAATTGTTGAGCATTTCGAGAGCTATTGCTTTTGATACTCCGGCGGAAAGCATTTTTTCTATAAATATGCCTGTTATTCGGGAAGTTAAAGCAGCTTCGTGACCGCTTCCCATACCGTCACTCAGCATTACATAAAAGTAATCCTCCTTGTTTTCAAATATAGTGACACTGTCACCGT
This sequence comes from Eubacteriales bacterium, assembly GCA_031549925.1. GTDB lineage: Bacteria > Bacillota > Clostridia > Oscillospirales > CAG-272 > JAVBPA01. The sequence continues at coordinate 4,358 of JAVBPA010000105.1, read as the reverse complement.
TTATCTGTTCGCCTTGTTTTTTATCTGAAGCGTAAGCGTATTCGGTTTTCATTTGACGCGCTGAAGTCAGAACCATTGTTATGTAGTCGCTGTCAACCGAGAATTGCGGGCTGGTGAGAGGAAGTCCGCAAACATTGCCGAACGAATCCTTTAATTCGTTGGCAGTCATCTTCACTCTTGCCAGATCAACGCCTCCCGCAATGACTGTTTTTCTCCTATCCCCGTAAACATTCATCGAAGCCGCTCCGAAATCCATATATTTTGCGGTTTCGCGAACCTTTTGGGATAAATCTTCGTTTACATTGTATTCACCCCTGTCCTCCGCCGCTTGCTCAAGCAGCTTTGACATTGCTTCGTAATCAAGAGCAAAAATTTCTGTTTTATCTGTTCTAACCGTTTTTTCAACTAATTCTGAATAAAATAGATTCAATTCCGCAAGTAATTTATCAAGAGTGAGACATCGTCCGCGCATTTCTTCGTCTGTTACATCCTCACGTGTAACGGTACCTTTTTTATTTAAAGTTCTTGCTAATTTGTCCGTAACTCCGAGTGTCGCGCTGTATTCTCTGTTCCAGCATATTGAGTTCATCGCGCAGCCCGCACATCTGTCGCTGTATACCTTGTTTACGAGCTGGCGGATTTCATAAATTCCCGGCCTGCGCAGTCTGTCCGAGAGTGTATAAAATACTTCGGAAAGAGCCGCTGTCGCGCTTGAAAGGGCTTCGAGGCGGAGAACGAGTTTTTTTTGCTGTTTTTCCGCAATGATTGTATTATCTATTGAATCGGGAGGTACTATCGCTGGTTTTGATAATATCGTAAGACGGGGTAATAGTCCGAATTGGACGGCTGGTAAAAATATTACCGAAGCCGCAATCAGGTCGGGCGCAAAAGTTCTGAGTGAAGAAAACCCGTCGAGACATACGCCGAAAGCCATACCGCAGATCGTTGCCGCGATAACTGCTGCGCCTGAAGATATTTTCCAAAACAAACCGGCTGCAATTGCCGCCAGTGCAAAAACCGGAGCCTGAGTTATTCCGCAGGCAAGCCCGCAGATAAGTCCGATGAGACCGCCGCGCAGTAGTCCCGCTTCATGCGAAACATAAACTGAAATAATAAACGCTGCTATTGCCGAAAGGGAAAATCCGAAAGGGGTATATTCTCTAAGTGATAAAACTATACAGAAAGCTATAGAGCAAAAGCCGGCTCCCCTGAACAGCGCTCCGTATATGACATTGTTAATAACAGAATCCCCCGATGATTCCGCATCAATTTTAGCGGGAGGACTGAGGGCTGATCCAAACAGAACAGTGGCTGCCGCAGCCGCCGCGGTTGAAAAAATTGCACTGAACATATCATACCAAAGAAATCCCTCTCCGATAACGATAACCGTTCCGTAAGCGAATGCGGCTGCCGCCGCAAATGCCGAGCGCAGGAACAGAGGTTCGGAAAAATTTTTTATCATTTTATTGGATGATATAAGCTTTGACATGGCAAACCGTCCGAAGAACAGCAGTGTATAAATGATTAAGGCGGCGCCCTTATAGGCGGGGAAATTATTTTGGGGTAAAACGAGGGATGAAATGACAAGTCCGATATATGTGAAAGGAAAAGTACCTCCCCATGAACCCATCATTACCGCAAATCCCAGCGGACGCGCTCCCATGACTGTCGTACATAATCCAAACATCAAAGCCATAACGGTAGTAAGCAGGCTTTTAATAATAAATTTTATCCGGTCGGAAGAAGTCTGATTTGCTTTATTTGTCGATAACTCCTCGGTATTTATGCTTATGTATTTTCCGAACCAATTTTTAAAGGCCGAATTTATTCGGTTTTTGGTCTCCTGTCCGGATATTTTTGTTTTTTCTTGTTTTTGCTGCATAAAGCATGTCCTTTCTTTTTGGTGTACGCAAACTTTTTGAAAAAAGTTTGACAAAAACTTTACCTTGATTTTTGTTCGGTTATAGTGGGTACGCAAACTTTTTGAAAAAAGTTTGACAAAAACTTTACCTTGATTTTTGTTCGGTTATAATGGGTACGTAACTTTTTGAAAAAAGTTTGACAAAAACTTTACCTTGATTTTTGTTCGGTTATAATGGGTACGCAAACTTTTTGAAAAAAGTTTGACAAAAACTTTACTTTGATTTTGTTCGGGGTAATTTAAGATTTAAAACTGTATTTGCGGCTACAGGTTTATATCTTAAAATGATAATACAATTGCTTGTGCCTTTCGACTGTCACAAATTATAAACTAAACGACAGGATTAATCTGTCAATTGCGGTTTGTTTTATTACAGCCGATTTAGCGCGGGAAATGCGGGAAAGGGTATATAATTTTATTGCCCGAAAATTTCGGTGTAATTTATTTTGGGAAATGCTGTTGTTTGACGGAAAATAAACTACAATTTCAATAAAAAAATTCTGATAAGAAGTAATATTTCTTATCAGAACATAATATGGGTTTTATTTTATTTTTAAAAAGCTCTTTTTTATATAGGTTTTATTTCATTCGGATTTATACGGATGCCCATTTGTTCAAAGCGTTTATATAAGCTTTAATAGAAGATTCTATTATATCGCAGGAAACGCTTCTGCCTGTATAGTAGGAACCCGATATACAAATTTTTACCGAAGCTTCTCCCAAAGCGTCAGTTCCCCCTGTTACCGCTTTTATAGTGTATTCCTCAAGCGTGATATCGGCTGGACCGCACATTTTTGAAATCGCATTGAAAGCGGCATCGACAGGGCCGTCTCCGAGAGCCGCTTCCGAAACAAATATCCCGCGGCATCCCATGCGTATCATAGCCATAGCATCCATTTTATAACCGCTTTGAATTTGGAAAGTATCTAAAACAAAAACAGGCGAACGGGAATCGATATACTCGTTGACAATAGCCATTATATCTTCATCGCAGACTTCTTTTTTTTCGGCGTAATCCTTGAATCTGATAAAACATTCGTCAATTGCTTCTTTTGTAAGATTATATCCGAGTTCATCCAAATGAAGAGCGAAAGCGTGACGGCCGCTTAATTTGCCGAGTGTCATTTTAGATTTTGTCTGAAGACCTATATCATTCGGATCAAATATTTCATAGGTGCGCCGGTCGTTCATAACACCGTGCTGATGTATTCCCGATTCGTGAGTAAACGCGTTTTCGCCGACAATCGCTTTATTCGGAGGAATCGTTATTCCGTAAAGCGAAGAGACAAGACGGGATGTACGCATTATTTCTATTGTATTTATATTTGTACAGGCGTCATAATAATCAGCTCTCGTTTTAAGACCTATGACAATTTCTTCGAGCGCGGCATTTCCCGCTCTTTCCCCGACTCCGTTTACCGTACATTCCACTTGCTCCGCCCCCGCGGTTACGGCAGCTAAACTGCAGGCTGAGGCACATCCGAGGTCGTTGTGGCAATGACATGAAAGTATTACATGAAAACCGGTTTGTTTTTCGGTTAAATCAAGCTCCGCTCGTATTTTTGCGACAAGGGAAGCATATTCAAACGGAGTGGTATAACCCACGGTATCGGGAATGTTTATAACAGAAGCACCTGCTTTGACCGCCGTATTTACAGCGCGGATCAAAAAACCGATATCGCTGCGGCTTGCGTCCTCGGCGGAAAATTCTATATCTCCGCAAAGGGATTTCGCATATGCGACAGATTCCGCTATCCGTTCCAGAACCACTTCCCGCGTCAGCTTCAATTTATATTCAATATGCAAATCACTTGTAGCAATAAATACATGTATTCGGGGATTCTTAGCTGTTTTCAGGGCTGAAAACGCAGCGTCTATATCATTTTTCGAGCATCTGGCAAGAGCGGCAACTTTGCATTTTTTTAAAACCGATGATATTTTTGCAACCGTTCCGGCTTCTCCCTCCGAAGCGGCGGGAAATCCCGCTTCAATACAGTCCGCACCGAGTTTTTCGAGCTGACGGGCAATTTCCAATTTATGCGATGAACTCACATGAACGCCGGGCGTTTGTTCTCCGTCGCGCAGTGTGGTATCAAATATTTTTATATTACGCATATTCGTCTATAATATTTCCTTATATTTCTATTCCGAAATCCGAAAAGTCCGGCTGTTTTTCTTCCAGCCAGTAGCAGGTACAGTCCGGAAATCGGTCCATAAAAAATTTATCGTATAATTCGCGCCGGATCATAGCCCAATCGGAAAAATTATGCCAAAGCTTTAAAGTTTCGTTGACTTCTTTTTCCGTATATTTTTTTCCCTTTTCAAATTTTGATGCGAAATAGAAAAGCGATAAAATTTTATACTTTTTTTTTGAAGGATAGATATTAAGCCTTTTACCGGAATCCATAAAATTTTTTAATTCTTCCTCAATTTTTAA
>JAVBPA010000059.1:0-2627 GCA_031549925.1 Eubacteriales bacterium | reverse complement strand
CCGAAAGCATCGCAAAGTTCTTTTAATAAAACTAGCCTTTCATCCATTTTGACGCACCCGCTTCGATAAATTTACTGACCAGTAACGCCGTCAGCTCAGCGTCTTCCGAAGAAATAACTTCACTGTAAGTATGCATATTTTTTAAGGGAATACTTACGACGGCTGTCGGAATCCCGCCTTTGACGAATGCTATAACATTTGCGTTAGTTCCGGTATCAGTAGCTTCGACGACGGTTTGATATTTGATTTGATTTTCTTTTGCCGTTTCAATAATAGCTTTCGTGAGCGAACGGTCGGTAACTGCCGACAGCGATACGGACGGACCTTCTCCCATTTTAACGGTTTCGTGTCTTTTTGTATCGGGAACATGCGCTAAGTTTACATCCAATACGATACAAGCCTCCGGATTTATAGAAAACGCCCCGATTCTCCCGCCCAGCGCGCTTGTTTCTTCTTTGCAGGAACAAAGCAGGTATATATCAAAATCAAGCTCCTTGCCTGAAAGCAGCCTGACAGCTTCGGCTGCTGCCGCAACGCATACCTTATTATCAAAACTTTTACCCGCGAAAAGACCGCCGAGAAGTTCGGTAAATTGTGAAGAATATCCGACAGGCGTTCCGATTCCGATCCCCATTTCGGCAAGCTCTTTATCTGTGTACCCTGTATCTATGAGCAGTTCGTTTATTTCCGGCAGATGTTTCGAATCACCGGGTTTTTGCAAATGAGGAGGAGTGACGCAAACCACACCGTAAATGCTTTTTTTGCTTCCGTAGATTTTAACCTCACCCGCGAGCATAATCCGCGTATCGATTCCGCCGAGATTTGTAACGCGTATAAACCCTTTTTCCTTTATTTCGGTGATCATCATACCCACTTCGTCGTAGTGTGCATCAATCAGGAAAGAAGGTGCTTTTGGTTTACCGCATCTTTTTATAAAAAGAAAATTGTTATTGACAGACTTTTTAAATTCGTCAAAATACGGCATAAATAAATTTTTCAAAGTGTCGCCGGAATATGATTCGTAACCGGATATTGAAACCGCGGCGGAAAGAATTTTTAAATTACTGATTAATTCGGTCATAATATAAAGATGACTCCTTTTTAGCTGTGTGTTTGTTTGGAATATGTCCGGAATTTTGTGATTTTTATTACGGGCAATCCGGAATTATTAAATCTGTGAGTCTTTTTGAATAAAATATATAAATATACATCAATTTTTTATTATTTTGTTTCCAAAACCGCTTGTACAGCCGAGAGAATACCCAATTTTCCGCTTTCGTAAGTAAGCCCTCCCTGAAAGAACGCGGTATAGGGAGGTTTCATCGGACCGTCGGCGGAAAGCTCGATTGATGCGCCTTGAACGAATGTTCCCGCAGCCATGATAACTTTATCGGTATATCCGGGCATGTCCCATGAAAGAGGAGTAACATATGCGTCGACAGGAGACCCCGCCTGAATACCCCGGCAAAAAGCTTCAAGAAGTTCGGCTTTCCCGAATTTTACCGCTTGAATAATATCGCTGCGCGGAGAGTTCCAGTTCGGTTCTACATCATAACCCAGCTTATCGAACAAATAAGCGGCAAAATGGGCGGTTTTTTTTGCTTGAGCAACTGTATGAGGAGCATTGAAAAAACCTCTGTACATAAGCTTCATTTGCCCGAGAGAAGCTCCGACTTCCGCTCCGATACCCGGACTTGTCAGTCTGTAGGAAGCAAGCTCGACCGCTTTTGCGCTGCCTGCCAGATATCCCCCGCTTTCCGCCAGTCCTCCTCCCGGATTTTTAATCAATGATCCTATCAAAAGATCAGCCTGAGGTTCGTGTTCTTCTGTAAATTCACCGTAGCAGTTGTCGACAACAACATATGATTCGGGACTCAAATTTCTGATAATTTTGATTATGTTATTTATTTCCGAAACAGTCAGAGTGCGGCGGTTCATATACCCTTTTGACCGTTGAATGAAGACAACTTTCGGTTGTTTTTTAAGCTCCTCTTTCATATCGCAGTCAAGCTCCAGCTGAACGTATTCAATTCCGTAATCACGCAGTGAACCCATTCCCTCGCCTGTTAATCCGATGACGCTGTCAAGAGTGTCGTAAGGCTTTCCCGTAACGGATAAAAGTGTATCTCCGGGACGTAGAAGTCCGAAAAGCCCGATTGTTAACGCGTGAGTTCCGCTTACAATATGCGGGCGGACAACCGCGCTTTCGCATCCGAAAGCTTTTGCGTATATTTTATCAAGCATATCGCGTCCGCGGTCGTCATAACCGTAGCCTGACGACGGAGCAAAATACGACTCTGATACACGCATTTCACAAAAAGCGTCCATAACATGTTTTGTTGTTATAAACGATATCCGGTCGATTTCCTCAAATACCGGACGGAGAGAAGCTTCCGCTTCATCGGTTAATTTATCAAGACAAATCATTATTTTTTTACAGAATCCTTATTTGTTTTTTTCTTTTTGTTTCCTGCCATACAGAGCCGCCGCTTCCTCCATGTCGATTTTTCCCATGGATTTCAGAAGAGTCGTTTTTTGGGATATTTTTTTAAGGATTAAATTACGGGTTTTAAAGTTATAAACCGAAAAAACAAAAAATTTTTTCGGTGTGAAATTGCGAAAAACAC
>JAVBPA010000025.1:0-10923 GCA_031549925.1 Eubacteriales bacterium | reverse complement strand
AAGATTTTTTATATGCAAAGCATGCGGAAATTTAGTTGGTTCTATTTTTTCATCAGGAGTTCCAATGATATGCTGCGGAGAAGAAATGGGAGCTCTCGTTCCGAACACTGTCGAAGCAAGTGCAGAGAAACATTTACCTGTCTTATCTTTTGACGAAAACAAATTAACTGTAAAAATAGGAAGCGCCGCGCATCCGATGATGAAAGAACATTCGATTCAATGGGTATACTTACAGCAGGAAAACGGAGGACAAAGAAAATGTTTGAATGCGGGGGATGTTCCAGAAGTAACTTTCAATACAGAAGGATCCGCTCCCGTTATAGTATACGCTTATTGCAACTTGCACGGACTTTGGGCAACAACTGTTTAATTTTCACAGCAATACAAATCGTCAATTTATCAAAAACAAACAAATAGAGTTCCATTTCACAATTTTTTTATGGAATTAATTTAAACATTGTTATATTATATTTTTATGTTATTGTGGTATAATATTAAAACTGCGAAGAGTTATGATCAGCTTCGCAGTTTTTTTTGAGAGTAAAATAAAAGTTTATTTATAATTGCGGGATATATTTAAAAAGCATTTCTAATTTGAAATAAAAACTTTTTATAAAAGGTTTCGCGTTTCGGTATTATTCGCTGAAAAGCAGTTCTTCATATGTCGGGTAAGGGATATATTTTTTAGGAAGATCGTTTTCCAATGCGTCTGCCGCTTCACGTAACTCTTTCATTGCAAAGAGAACCTTATCTTTTACATAAAGCGATATTTCCGCGCTGGATTTTGTTTTTTCTATATTATCAAGCGTTTTTTTGAGTTCTTCGGTTTTTATTTTTACCGCCGCCGCAAGATACGATATCTTTTTTGTTTCAATATATTCAATTGAATCTTCATTAAGCAATCCCAGTGATTTCATGTTTTGAGCCGTTGTGCTTATTTCCTTTAAATAAGTAAAAGCAGCGGGCAGGAGTTCCCGTGATACAATATCTATCATCGTAAGAACTTCAATATGAATACGTTTGCAATACGCTCCAAGCAATATTTCGCAGCGTGAATGTACCTCTGTTTCCGTAAAAACTTTATGTTTTATAAACAAGTCGATATTTTTTCTTTTTTCAAAGCACGGTATCGCATCTATTGAAGTGGGAAGATTTAAGAGTCCTCTTGTCCTTGCTTCTTCTACCCATTTTTGACTGTAATTGTTTCCGTTGAATATTATTCTTCTGTGATTTTTTACAGTTTCACTTATGATAGAATTTATTATATTATTAAAAGGTATATCATCCGCGAGATCTTTTTCTATCCTGTCAGCAAAAAGGGAAAGCGATTCCGCCACAATTGTATTTAAAACAAAATTCGGTTCAGCAATCGACATTGAAGCACCCGGCATACGGAATTCAAATTTATTTCCGGTAAAAGCAAACGGAGAGGTACGGTTCCGGTCTGTTATATCACGCGGAAGTTTAGGCAGGACATGCACTCCTATTCGAAGCAACGGGGCTTCCGCCCGCGGCGAAGGAGTATTTCCGTTTGCTATTTCATCCAGCAGATAAGTCAGTTCATCTCCTAAGAATATCGAAATTATAGCCGGCGGAGCTTCGTTTGAACCAAGCCGGCAGTCGTTGCCCGCTCCTTCTACCGAAGCGCGTAATATATCCTGATAATCATCAACGCCCTTTATTATAGCGCAAAGCATTATCAAAAATTTTATATTTTCGGAAGGCGATGAACCCGGGTTTAAAAGATTATATCCCTTGTCTGTTATCAGCGACCAGTTATTATGTTTTCCGCTTCCGTTCACTCCCAAAAACGGTTTTTCATGCAAAACACAAACAAAACCGTGTTTTAGAGCTGTCCGTTTCATTAATTCCATAGTAAGCTGGTTTTGATCCGCCGCAAAATTTGCCGTTGTAAAAATGGGAGCGAGTTCATGCTGTGAAGGGGCGGCTTCATTATGTTCGGTTTTAGCACATACGCCAAGCTTCCACAATTCGTCGTTCAACTCACGCATAAAATCCTTTACACGCGGTTTTATAGCTCCGTAATAATGGTCGTCAAGTTCCTGCCCTTTAGGAGGTTTTGCTCCTATCAGCGTTCTGCCCGTGAATATCAAATCACTGCGGCGGTCAAAAAGCTTTTTATCAATTAAAAAATACTCCTGCTCAGCTCCGACGGCAGGCATGACCCTTATTGTTTCATTGTCTCCGAATAATCTCAAAACACGCAGGGTTTCCCGGTTAAGCGTTTCCATCGAACGCATAAGAGGTGTTTTTTTGTCGAGAGCTTCTCCGCCGAACGAACAGAAAGCTGTCGGAATACACAATGTTTCATCTTTTATAAAAGCGTATGAGGTGGGATCCCAGGCAGTGTACCCTCTTGCTTCAAAAGTACTTCTCAGTCCTCCCGAAGGAAATGAAGAAGCGTCAGATTCTCCTTTTATCAGTTCAGTTCCGGAAAAGGCATATATTGCCCCTCCGTTTCCATCCGGCATAACAAAACTGTCATGCTTTTCGGCAGTTACACCGTTCATCGGCTGGAACCAGTGCGTAAAATGAGTTGCTCCCCTTTCGATTGCCCAATTTTTCATAACTTCCGCTACTTCCGCGGCAAGGGTTATATTAAGCGATCTGCCTTCCGCGATTGTGCGGCGGAGAGATTCGTAAGACTCCGGTTCAAGCAGACGCTTCATAGCTCTGTCATCAAAAACCATCGAACCGAATTCATTCGGGACATCTATCATATATAAATCCTCACTAAAGTAATGTTACGCCGGATTCTTTGCAAATTCTTTCCGTTTCTTCATCCCAAACAGAAGCCTGTACTTCACCGATATGAGCTTTTTCAAGCAAAAGCATACACATTCTCGATTGTCCGATACCGCCTCCGATAGTAAGCGGCAATTCCCCTTTTAACAAACGGCTGTGGAAATCGAGTTTTCTTCTTTCATCGTTTCCCGAAATTGAAAGTTGTTCATCCATTGATTTTTCATCAACTCTTATACCCATCGAAGAAATTTCAAGCGCAATATCCAAAACATCATCCCAAAATAGTATATCTCCGTTTAAACTCCAATCGTCATAATCCGGAGCTCTTCCGTCGTGCTTGCTTCCGTCGCGCAGTGTTTTTCCTATCTGAGATATAAATATCGTTTTATGACGTTTCGCATATTCATATTCACGTTGCTTCGGAGTCATTTCAGGATATATATCACAAAGCTCCTGCGATGATATGAAGGTAACCTCGCGTTTTATTTCGGCGGAAAGCGCGGGAAATTTATTGCGTATTAAAACATTTGTGTCCGCTATAGCCGAAACTATAAGACGAACTGTATCTTTAAGATATTCTTCTGTTCTCTCGGCACGCGTTATGACTTTTTCCCAATCCCATTGATCAACATATATTGAATGAATATTATCCGGGTCTTCATCGCGTCTGATGGCATTCATATCGGTATATATACCTTTGCCTGGAAAAAATTCATATTTACCCAAAGCCATTCTTTTCCATTTAGCAAGCGAATGAACTACTTCGGCATAACGCCCGCTGTCGCCGAGTTCAAAGGTCACAGGGCGTTCGAATCCGTTTAAATTATCGTTAAGTCCCGTTTGAGGATCTACAAAAAGCGGAGCTGAAACTCTTTTTAAATTGAGAGCGGCGGAAAGACGATCTTCAAAAGCACGTTTTATAAGTCCTATAGCGACTTGTGTTTCATAAATATTTAATTTTGCGGAATAATCCGCAGGTACAAATTTTTTCATAAAACTTTTATAAAACCTTCCATAAAAATAAAAAATGCGCGTTTTGGGCAAAATAAGCACATTGCTTTCGCATTTATTTTTTAAACTGTAAAAATAACGGGCAAATCATAAGTTTTAAATTTTATTGTTTGTATATCTGTTCCGATCAAGGGATCTGAAACGTATAGCCTGAGCCAAGTGAGCCGCTTCTATGTTTTCGCTTTCCCCCAGATCTGCTATTGTTCTTGCTATTTTTAATATTTTATTATGAGCGCGTCCCGATAAGTTCAGCCTTTCAAACGCGTTTTTCATAAGTTCGCTGCCTTCCGCGTCAAGCTTGCAATATTCTTTAATCTGTGCGTTTGTCATATGTGCATTATCGGGATGATTTTTCCCGGAATATCTCTTTTCACTCAACAACCTGACCTTTAAAACTCTATCCCGGATAACCGACGATGATTCGGCTTTTGCCTCGGAAGACATTTCATCGTATGTAAGAGCGGACATTTCAACATGTATATCAATTCGATCGAGCAAAGGGCCGCTCACTCTTGACATATATTTACGCACTTCCTCTGCCTTACAGGTACATTTACGGGTCGGATGACCCGCGTAACCGCAGCGGCAGGGATTCATAGCGCATACCAGCATAAAAGAGGAGGGGAATGTCAGTCTTCCTGAAGCACGGGTAATTGTTATATTTCCATTTTCCATAGGCTGCCGTAATACTTCTCCCACATCCTTGCTGAATTCCGGAAATTCATCCAAAAACAACACTCCGTTATGCGAAAGCGATATTTCACCCGGCGAAGGAGTTTTGCCTCCGCCCGACAGTGATACGGAAGAAGCAGTGTGATGCGGAGATCTGAACGGACGCTGTGATATAAACGGTTTTGTTTCATCAAGCAATCCTGTAATCGAATATATTTTTGTCGTTTCGATTATTTCATCAAATGTCATGGGGGGCAATATCGATGGAAGACGCTGCGAAAGCATACTCTTCCCCGTCCCGGGAGAACCGATTAGCAAAATATTGTGTCCTCCGGCTGCCGCTATCTCCATGGCGTATTTAGCGTTTGCCTGTCCGTATACTTCGGAAAAGTCGGGCATATTATCATATGAAACCGACATTAATTGGTTTTTATCAAATTTTATTTTTTCAAGCCGCTTTTTACCTTCCAGATGATCGATTAATTCTATTACGGATTTTACGGAAAAAACATCAATACCTTCGACAGCGCAAGCTTCTTTGGCGTTTTCTTGCGGTACATAAATTTCTTTAAAACCCGCTTCTTTTGCCGCAAAAGCCATACAAAGCGCTCCGCAAACCCGCCGTATTTCTCCTGAAAGAGAAAGTTCTCCGATAAAACAGCTTTTTGAAATATTACCAGCTTTGAGCATTTTCCCCGCTTGCAATACGGAAATAAACATCGCCAAATCATATCCGGTGCCCTCTTTTTTAATATCGGCTGGAGCTAAATTTATTATCACGGCGTCGTCGGGAAAAACATACCCTATATTTGTCATTGATATACGTATACGTTCTTTAGCTTCTTTTACGGCGTTATCCGGCAAACCGATTATTTCAAAACGCGAGAGGCTCGGAGAAATATTACATTCGGCAGTAACCAATATTCCGTCAATTCCGGATAAAGCGCAGCTTGATACCTCAGATAACAATGTCACCGCCTCCATCTTTCATAATAAAAAAGATATTGCTGGGCAATTCCCGCAAAATCACCGAGGCTTGAGATATCAAGTCCTTCCGGGTAATACTTTTTTATAACTCTTCCTATCCAAACATCAATCGGAAAAGATTCTGTGCGGTTATACGCAAACAGAGCTACACATGAAGCTACTTTAGGCCCGACTCCATATATTTCTTGCAAGACTTCCAAAAGCTGATTTGTTTTATATTTTGAAATACCGCTGAGATCAATCTGCCCTCCGCTTACACGTTTTGCGGCGTCAAGGATATATTTAACCCTGAATCCCGCGCCCGTTTTCATGAGCTGATCCGGGTCTGCCTCCGCTACCGCTTCGGGAGATGGAAATTTGTAATAAACATTATCCCCTACATTAATTTTTGAACCGTAATCTTCACATAATTTGGCGATTATTTTTTTTATGCGCGGGATATTATTGTTCTGCGAAATAATAAAAGAACAGAGTGTTTCCCATGGTTCCTGCCGCAATATACGTATACCTGCTCCGTATTTTAAAGCTTCGCATATAACATCGTTTTGACCGAATCGTTTAATAATGTCTTCTTTTATAATACTGTAATTTTCGTCGATTGAAAAAAACGGAACCCATATATCATAAAAATCAGTTTCGGTAACGTTATACAATAAAATTTTATCTTCCCCCGGTTGTTCGATACGTATATACCTGCCGTATGCGATACCGGAAAAAGCTTTCTTCCCTGTTTCTGTAATATCCGCGTCAAAACGGAAACACTGTCCGCAGTCAAATATCTGTGATACATCAAAATCGGAAAGTCCTGTCAAACAAAGATGATCTTTGTACTCCGTTATTTTTATTTTATCGTTATTTAATTTCCGCATAAAAATTTTATCGCGCGCTCAACAGCGTCTTTTGAATTACCCCAAGGTTCGTTTTCGTATCTGTAATCGAATTTTTTGCAAAACCAACTGATATCTCCGAGCAGTTCGTTGTAATATTTTGTCACCACTTCAGTCACAATATCACGGAAAACGGGAAATTTCTTTTTTTGCAATCCGTTCCGTCCGGTTTCGATAAACTTGCTGTAATGAGGTAAACATATATAAGGCTGCGCTTTTATCTTTTCTTCAAACGGGTTAACTTTAGAATTACTGTCTGCTTCCCATAGATAAACCGCGTTTTCCACCATTTTTGTAAACGAAAAGTCAATCCTTCCGCATACATAACAAGTATGGGATAATTTTTCTATCTTTTCGGTTCCGCCGTTTTTAAATAATGAAGAAAGACCGCCGGATTCAAAATTTTTACCTATTTCCGCAAGATGGGATTCCAGCATTAAAGCCATACCCAAACGATTTTTGCGAACAAACATTTTATCATAATGATCGCGGCAAAACCCTAACTCGTTTGTTTTAATACGAACATCCGGTTCCATCATAGAAGCACCGAGTATTAAATCAAGTTCGTTTTCTTCTAATTTTTCTCTCATTTTGCAAAACGGACACTGTGCGGTTTCTCCGGCCGAACATTCGTCAAATGCTTCATTCACCGGTATTGTATAAATTGTTTCAAGCATTTTATATAATTTCCCTCATAATCAAAGCTTTTTATTTATAAAAGAATCCAAACGCCTTTTCATATGCTTTTGTTTTAGATTTTAGTTCTCTTTGATAATAGGAAGAAAAATCTCCTCCGCTTTTTTTGGCGTTAAGCATATCATAAACTATAAAATTAAATCCGCTCCATCCGAGATAGAGCCAGCTGAAATCTACAACTCTTCCGTTCAGCACTATATCAATCATTTCAATCGATTCTTCGTCGCGTGTGCCTTTTACTTTAAGAGCAGTATCATAGAAAGCAGGCTGAACATATTTCCAGCTGTCAGCCGACAAACCCTGGGTGATAATTCCGATACGTTCGTAATCTTCGAGTGCGGCGGCAGAAGGAACAACAAGAACATTAAAAGAACCGTCGATTGTGGTTTTATATGATTCCTGCGCTTCGTCCCACTTCGGGAAAGGTATTATACCGTAATCCTGTTCCATAGAACGCAGCTCGTTCATGGCAGGATAGAAATGACACATTAAAAACAGAGACTGACCCGCTGCAAAACGATCTTTTGAAGGCTTGTATTCTGTTAGGAATACTCCATCATTTTCGTAATAAAACGAATACATTTTGTCGATTATCGATACTGTTTTCTCTGTATTAAGCACCAAATTAATTTCGTCGTCCGCTATTTCGCAGATAGGCTGTTCAAAAGCCCAAAGAGAATTAAACGAGTAAAACAATATTGTCAGATTGCCGTATAAATCGTTTATATCCTTTTTACTGTTTCCGTTTAAATCATTATAAACGAGTTTTACATGTTCCGCCATTTTGTCAATTGTCCATTTTTTATCACGGACAAGCGAATAAAAATTGCTGCTTTCAAGACTAAAATCGTTTGCGATCTGTTTATTAAAATATACACAGTATGTACTTTCAGCAGATGTGATCGTAGCATCGCTTACAAGCGCGTAAAGGGTTCCGTTCACAGTGCAGGCTTCAACCGCATATTGAGGATACCATGGACTGCTTAAATCCACATACGGAAATTCCATCCAATCACAAAATATACCGCTTGTGATATCTGTACCTGTTTGTATTACATGAGCCATGCAAAGCTCATATACATCATCGTCGGATTGAGCGGTTTTACGTATTGTAACACTCATTTTACCGTAATCGCCTCCGCTTATCCATTTTACATCAGAGTCAAAACGTTCGGAAACACGTTGATTCCGGTTATATATTTCATCTTTTAAAACATCGCCTGAAATTTCTTCCACACCGGCATCATATTTAAATTCTTCTTGAACCATAATTAAAAATTCTTCGCCGTCAAATCCTATTTCCGGTAAACCGTCTGAAACTAAAATACGCGATTCCAGTGAATTTAAATTTTCTTCCATTTCTGTTTCAGTTTGCTGCTGTGATTCATTAGCGTTATCGTTTGATTCGGCACATGACACAATAAAGGATGATACTAACGAAAACGCCATAAGAAAACATATGATGCGTGTAAATTTATTCATAACTATTCCCGTCTCCAACTTAATTCCGTCAAAACAAATTTTGCGGTATATTTATTTTAACATTATACATTATACTAATAATGTTGTCAAATATAAATTATAAAAACTATTGCCATATGCGTTTTACAGTATTATAATAATTATTATAATTATAATAATTAAAATGAAAACTTCCGGTAATATTTTACATAAAACAGAGAGAGAACACAATATGAATGAAACAATAAAAAAACTTGTTGACGAACTCGCTGTTCATGCGGAAAATTTTGACCGCCGTGCAGATCGGATGTGCAATACTTTTATTAATAAAACTGAAGTTTCACCTCTGCTGCTGCTTAATTCTCCCCATCCGCTGATGCGTGAAACAAAAGCATATAATCCGCTTGAAATACATTTTGACAGTGATAAAATGCTTCAAAACGAATTGAGAGCCGCGCTCTCTGTGATAATAAGCGGAAGCGCCGCAGTTCCCTCGGTCCGAGCTAATATGGGCTGCGGAATTGTACCTGCCCTTTTCGGGATAAAACCGGAATTATTTGTAGATAAAATGCCTTGGATTCAAAGTCATTTGCCAAAAGAAGCAATTTGCGAAATGACAGAAGAAGATATAAAAATAACTCCTGAATTCCGATGCGCGCTTGACCACATGGAATATTTTACATCGGTTCTTCGCGGTTGCGGAGTTCGGGTATATCCTGTTGACATACAAGGCGCGTTTGACACCGCTCATTTAGTGTATGGTGACGATATCTATTATCAATTGTATGATGATCCGGAATTTGTCCATCATTTGCTGAAGCTTTCGGTCAAAGCAATAAAAATCGCCTACGACGAATGTAAAAAGCGGATTGACAATTCTGACAAAATGATAGCACATTATAACTCAATAATTATGCCGGAACAAAACGGAGCGATAAAATTGAGCGAAGATACTTCGACTCTGCTTTCAAAACCTTTAATTTGTGAATTTGTTATACCTTATATCAGGGAAATTTTTGATTATACAGGCGGAGGATATATCCATTACTGCGGATATAATGAGCATTTATACGAAGCAGTCATAAATGAATCCGGGGTACGCGCGTTAAATTTCGGGAATCCCGAAAAACACAACATGGAATCGGTGCTCGGGGACTTATCTGAAAGAGGAATATTTTATTACGGCGCAATTCCGAAAAAACCGGACGAAAATAATTTTGACTATTTCAGAAGATTGCAAAAAGCCTCGTATAATAACGGTAAATATTATCTTATGCTTGTTTTTTCGTGTACAGAAAGTGATGCCGAATCTACTGTCGATAATTTTTATAATATAAAAACGGAGGTATAAAATGACCGATATAAACGCTGTTCAAAAAATGAAAAAGAATTCCGATTTCCTGATATGTATCGATTCAGACGGCTGCGTTTTTGATACAATGGAAATAAAACACAAGGAATGTTTTATTCCGAATATAATAAATTACTGGTCTCTCCAATCCATTTCAAAATACGCACGCGAGGCTTGCGAATATGTCAATTTATATTCAAAAAAACGCGGAATTAACCGTTTTCCCGCTTTAATCGAAGCGCTTGATCTGCTTGCCTGCCGCTCCGAATGTATCAGGCGCGGTTTTAGACTTCCCGATATTTCATCTCTTCGGGAATGGGTTGCAAAAGAAAAAAAACTCGGCAATCCAGCTCTTGAAAAATATGCCGAAAATCATCCGGAGGACGAAACCATTGCACTGACCCTGCGCTGGTCGACCGCTGTTAACGAAACAATATCGGATATGGTTCACGGAGTCCCGCCGTTTCCTTATGTAAGGGAATGCCTTGAAAAAATGAAAGAAAAAGCAGATATTATAGTCGTATCTCAAACGCCTGTGGAAGCTCTGGAACGCGAATGGGCGGAGCATGATATCGGAAAATATGTTTCAGTTATTGCCGGGCAGGAAATGGGTACAAAAGCGCAATGCATATCATATGCAATGGAACATGGATATTCCTGCGAAAATGTATTGATGATAGGAGACGCTCCGGGTGATTATTCTGCTGTTGTTCAAAATAAATGCTTATTTTATCCGATAAATCCCGGTGGAGAAGAACATTCATGGGAAAATCTTCTTTTAGAAGGTCTTGAGTTTTTATTTTCCGGTACATATGCGGGAAAATACGAAAAAAAACTGATAGATGAATTTGACGCAACACTTCCCTCATCTCCTCCTTGGACAATAAAATAATATAAAAAATAAAACAATTGTGTTTGTATAATTACAAAAATATAAACCGATTGTTTTTTTATTTGTAAACAAATTGTAAATAACGCAAAAAATTTGTTTCGTTTTGCAAAAAAACGAACTTATATATATGAGAGCGAAAATATTTAAACGAAAAAAGTACAAAGCAAATTTTTATAATTGCACAAACAACCCTATAAAAA
>JAVBPA010000112.1:0-4320 GCA_031549925.1 Eubacteriales bacterium | reverse complement strand
GAGTTTTTTCGCCGTTTCTCATATGTCTTCTGCGCTGCTTCACATTCATATACTCTTTCGTTGCTGTTGCGTTTTAGTTCTCTGTCGATGCTGGAATGATGCCTTTTCATTTTTTTTGCGATTTCTCTGTTTGTATATCCTAAATTTTTTAATTCTTGTATACTTCCGCGTTCAAATGTGGTAATATGATGGTGGCTCATTTTGTTTTCTCCGTTTGAATGTTTTCTCTTCAATTACATTTTACACGAAGTTTTCATTTTGAGCTACTTTTATTTTTACTTGGCGCTTTTCATTTTACAATCTATCTTTTATAAATTATTTTAAATTATCTTTTATCCAATCGCTTATGTCGTTTAAAACTTCGCCGGATACGCGGCCTTCACGTTTATAGTCGTTCATATCACCTGTGGCTATTTCCATAAATAAATAATTCAAATCCGGATATAATTTAAAACTTACATTTTCTTTGCCTTCCAGTAAATTTTGATATAATGTATAACTGTCCTCTTCGGATATTTGAATGTTTTTTCCGCCATGTATTATAAACATCGGTTTTTCTGAATTTTTTGTATATTCGTCATTAGGGTATTTGTCCATTTCATTATAGTAATATCCCGACATATCGAGCAAAATAATTTCTCCGGCTTCTTCGTCTGTCATAGTTTTAATATTTTCAAATTCCGCAAGAAGAGCGTCAATATTTTTTTTAACTTCTTCCTGTTCATCTTCCGGATATTCATAAAGAGAAGCCTGTACCTGTTCAATCAAAAGTTCTTTTAATGGCTTTGGAGAACCAGACATAATAACTATACCGGCAAAATCCCCGCCTTCAGCGTCTATTCTGGGAGCAATTGAACCGCCGAAACCATGTCCTATTACAAATACATTGTTTTTATCTATTCTAGAATCTGCTTTTAAAAAATTGGAAGCAGATATCGCATCGTCGATTATGTCTTCTTTAGCTGATACCGATGAAATTAATTCCACCATTTTTTCCTTGTAAGAATAAGAACGTTTATCATAACGAAGAACAGCGATTCCTTTTTCTGTAAGATTTTTTGATATATTACGGAAAATTTTATTATTATATATTGTTTCGTCACGGTCATAAGATCCGCTGTCATGTACCAAAACTACTGCCGGATACGGTTTTGCCGCTCCGAGAGGAATACTTAAAATACCTTTAAGTTCGTATTCTGTTCCTTCGTTTATTATAACCTCTGTTTCCGAGATAATCAATCCGCCTTCGATTTCCTGATCTACTATATCATTTGCAGAAGTATCTGTAGATTCAGATGATGTTTCATTATCGATTTCACTGGTGTTGCAGGATGAAAAAAATATCGCTGTTGCCAATATAAGCGATAAAATAATAGGTTTCATATAAATACTACCTTATAAATAATCATTATTATAGATTATACCATAAAAAATATATAATGCCTGATAAATTTATTAAACGATTTATTAATTTTACTATTTAACAAGTAATCCACATAAAAATACACATAGCATGTGGAAAACCTTGTGTATATTGTGGAAAAATATGTTAAACTGTCGAAAATATAATAAAATCAAAAATAAATGAAAAATAAAGGGATAAAATATCGAAATATAAATTATTTTGATTTTTTTAAAAAACGTAATACGGGTTATAATTACTGTAACTTCTATATAACGAACAAAATATTAAAAGTTTTGCGGAGCTTTCTCAAAAGCGACCGCGTTTTCGTAATCCTTGATAAAATCACTTTTTCCATATTAAAAAATATCTGAAAAATAATTTTCTTTTTATACTAGCACCCGGTATAATTATATTTGCAATTTTTTTTATTTCATTTATGGTCATGTATTTGTCATGCTCACCGTGTTTTTTCCAAATATTACGTGCATGTTCGTCGTCTTTTTTGATATTTCCGTTATAAATGATATTCATAAAAATATTAGGAAAAAACGCACTTCCCCAAAATAAATAATCAAATATAGTTTTAGCTTCCGCTAAATCCAATATGATAATAAAACCGTCCTTTTTCAGCTTGTTTTTTGCAAATGTAAGCAGCCATTCAAAAGGCAGGTGATGAGCGGTCGCGGTTGTTACAATTGCATCGAAACTTCCGTCACTAAAGTCTAAATTTAAAATATTTCCGTTTATATAATCTATGTTATTTTTGAAATGTTTTAGTTTTGCCGCACAAATCATTTTCGGTGATATATCCACTGCTGTAACCTTATCACATTTGTTTGCCAGCAGATATGAAAGCTCACCTTTTCCGCAACCGATATCCAAAACATTTTCCATTTTTCGTGGCAGCAATTTTAAGATTTTTGGGAAATAACAATTATTATGATTCCATTTCGGTTCTGTAAGATCCGCTATTTCGTCAAAATCTTTTATTACAATTTCATAATTTTCCATATATAGCACCTAATTACTAATAACATGTTTATATCATACTTAATTTCATAATATTAATATTATATTTTTCCTGCGGTTATCATAGCGGCTTCTATAATATACGGAACATCTTCCTTATTACAGCTGTAGACTGCTTTGCTGCTGTCGCATAATACGGCTTTTTTGCCGAAGAAAGATTCGCCGTAAATTCTCCTTGTACATTCTCCTTTTTTGCATCCCCGGCATTTGGTTGATGCTTCCCATAATACAGCGTATTTTTCGGGCAGGGATTCCATATAAGGTTTTAATTTTAAAGTTTTTTTATCGTTTCTGATAAGAATATGTCCGCCGTTTGTATAGTAATAATATTCAAGCGTCGGGTATGTAAGTCTTCCTCCTAATGAACTGTGAGGAAAAAAGATATATGATTTCCATCCTTGTTCGGACAGGCCTTTTATTAATTCGGAAGAAAATTCTTTTTGCTCATCTGACATAATTGAATAAGTAAACGTTTCTTCAAACGGTAATTTTTCATCAATTCCAAAATTATACATTCTGTAATTAAAAGAAGGATAATCACTTGTCATGCTTATTTTTGCGTATTTCGTTAGTGTTGAAGCATAAATAATTTTCATCATATTGGGTATATCCGATGTAACTGAAAAATTATCATTAATATCTCCGTTTATAACGAATGAATGACTTTTCAAACGATTTAATAATTTATCCACATTTTTAGGAGAAGAAACATTTTTACCTACGGCTTTACCTTTTTTAAATTCATCGAATTTTAATTTATCGATGTATAATATATCGTTTTCAATTTTCCCGGATTGAGTTAGAGCCAAGAACAACCATATATATTGATTGTTCATACTATAAGCAGGTTTTTCCGAACCTTTTTTATCATATGTTATAATTCCGTATTCTACCGGAGCGTTTGCCATGTTAAGTTGCAAATCATACATTATCTTTTGATATATTTTATAAGAAGCGCAAAATTCCAATTCGTTTATATTATCAATTAAGTAATCGAAATGAACAGGAAATTTTTCGGGTATATCATATTTAAATAATTCCGCGTAATTTTTGATTTGATTTATCATTTCAGAAACATCTTTATAACCCATAATAAAATCCTTTTTAATTCATCATATTAATTAAATTTTATACATTATACCATAATAATTTCACATAAAACGGATTTTGTTAAAATAAATTAAAAAGATTTCCCGCATATTCTTGGATATGAAGGAAATCATAATTTTCAAAAATTTAAGTTTGTTGTATTTTGCTGTTTTCGTTTATATGAACATATAATAAATAATTCAATTATAAATCCGCATATCTTCGGCCGCATTTGCTGCTATTTCAGCAGCGGATAAAGCGCGGTTATATAAACGGATTTCGTAAATTCTACCGAAAAATATTTGATTTATATTCTGTATAACCGGATTGCTTGCGGCATTCAAAAAATGCTGCGGAAGCTGTACAAAAAAGTTGTTAATTCTTGGCGCTCTGTATTGCTGAACTCCGTTATAAAAAATCGCTTTGAATCCGTTAAGCGCAGGTATTGGATTGAATGGCGAAATCGGCATTGAAGCTGTGTATATAGTATTTTCTGTTAAAGTTCTGCGGTTTACTATTATAAAGGAAGCGCTTTCTTCAACTAAAAAAGCCGCATTTAATGCTTCCATTTGCAATGAAACCGTCGTATAGGGACTCGTTGGAACATCGTCAATACCCACAACATCTCCGCCTTCTGATCTGTTTGCTCCGGCGTACGGCATGAAAACTACTTCCAGCGTGCTGTTTTCAGGTGTAAAAAACGGCGGTAAAGCATTGGAGAGCCAATAAAAATATGATATATTTACTCTAATACTTTCAAAATAATTTATTCCCCATTGTCTTGTTCCGGGTACAAT
>JAVBPA010000078.1:0-12210 GCA_031549925.1 Eubacteriales bacterium | reverse complement strand
GACTGTGGGCTCTTCTATAATTTGTATCAAATTTTCGGGTGCTCCGAGTTTTGATAAAGCTTCATTCATCAAACGGACAGCCGCGGACGAACAAATTTTAGAACGCGGATGAGGTGATATTATAATAGAATTTCCGCCTTTTAAAGCAAACATAGCATTGCACATCGGGGTTACTATAGGATTTGTGCAGGGGGTTACCGCGCCGACGATCCCGACAGGACGGGCAATTTCGGTTATTCCGGAATTTAAATCACGGGATAATATCCCTTTTGAAGGAACTCCTTTGAGAGAGTTCCATATTATTTTAGCTTTTCCCTTGTTTTTTATGACCTTATGTTCATACACACCCATACGAGTTTCGTCTACCGCTGAACGGGCGAGAAGTTCGGCGTTTTCATAAATCGCAAAAGCTGCGGCTCGTACGATATTGTCGGTTTTTTCCTGTGAAAATTTTTCAAATTCAAGCTGTGCCTTGCGGGATTTGTTTATCAGATCAGATATAAATTTTTTTGTATCCATGGGTATACCTCAAAGATTGTAATTTGCCTTTATATATTAATGGCTATATATAAAAGTTCAGATTTTTTTCTTATCTGCGGTTAAAAACAAATAGCCATTTTAAACCTCAGTTATTTTTACCAATACTTTTATATCTTTTTTGTGCCTTTTTGTGTGGTCTTCAAAATATCCGGCGGCATCGTCAAAATCGATGATATCAGTTATCATCGGAGTTAAATCAAGTCCGCTTTTTACTATGTAGTTTATAATCGGCGGAACAATATTAAGCTCGCCCATGATTCCACGCATAGTCAACCCTTTGAGAACTAAATTATTTAAAACAAGGTTGTTTATATTTGTTTCGTAAAAACCTACAAGGGAGATAAATCCCCTCGGGCGTGTTATGTCGATAGCCTGCTGTACTGTTGCAGGCGAACCGGAAGTCTCAATTGTAAAATCAACTCCGTTACCTGTTATTTCAATTATTTTTTCAACAGCATCCGCAGTGTTTATGTTTATAGTATGGGTAGCTCCGATTTTTTTTGCTGTTTCCAGTTTGGAATCTGTTCTTCCGATACAAACGACCGTTTTCGCTCCCATCTGAACGGCTAAAGCTACGGCTGCCATACCGATAGGTCCCGTTCCGATTACCGCAACCGATGTGTCAATGTCAATCGGATATTTTGTAACAGCCGCATACGAAACGGTAAGAGGTTCTATCATAGCGCCTTTTTTATAGTCTATTTCATCCGGCAAATGATAAAGGTGGCACTCGGGAATAACTATATATTCAGAAAAAGAACCTTCCCAGCAGTTTATTGTTCCGACTGAACGGTTGTTTTCGCAGTTTGCCATATCACCCCTCAAACAGGCGGGGCATTTGCGGCAGGTAATACCGTTATCGGAAACCACACGGTCGCCTGCTTTAAATTTTGTAACTCCGGAACCGACTTTTTCTACATAACCCGACCATTCGTGTCCGATTCTAACCGGATATTTTATCAATCCGTCGCGGACAAAATTCGTTTCCCCTGTATATATCGCAATATCCGTGCCGCATATCCCCGAATATACAACACGGCATAAAACTTCGTCAGCTATGAGAGTGGGTTCTTCAGCTTCAGTCATTTTGATATCATGCTGTGAAAAAACCGTAAGAGCTTTCATTTAAAAACCTCCGAATATAAAAATTAATCAAACGGGTTTTCAGCGGAAACTTGCATAAGTACATATTTATATTGATTATCATTTTACAAACTTAATAAAAGTCTATTGGAAAAATTTTTTGTATAATTCATCGGACTCGGCTCGCAGGGGCATTGAGGGGGAAGCTCCTTTCCGTGTTACCGAAATAGAAGCCGCGCAATTTGCGAATTTTATCGCATCTATAATATTTTTTCCCTCGGATAAGGCGACCGTAAACGCGCCGTTGAACGCGTCGCCTGCGCCTGTAGTATCGACGGCTTTCAAATCGGTTGTCGGAATAACAATCTTTGTTTCCCGATTAATTAAAGCCGCGCCGTTTTTCCCGAGTGTTATGATAACGTTTTTAACTCCGTATGAAAGAAGCTTTTCACCCGCGGCATATGCACTTAGGGTATCGTTTACGGGAATTGAAGAAAAAAATTCCGCTTCCGTTTCATTCGGGGTCAGATAATCTATACCCTCAAAAAATCCGTCCGGAACATTCTGCGCCGGAGCGGGATTTAATATAATTGTTTTACAATGCTTTTTCGCGAGGGCTATTGTTTCGCGCAGAGCGTCAAGATTAGTTTCAAGCTGCATAAGAACAGCATTGCAAGAGGCGATTTCATCCTCTGTCCGGCGGATTTCGGCGGGTGAAAGATCGAGGTTTGCGCCTATCATTACGATTATCCGGTTTTCGCCGGTGTTTTCGTTTACTTCGATAATAGCGGAACCTGTCACGGAGGTTTCGGAAACAAAAATATAATCGGTTTTCATACCTTCGTTTTTGTAATGTTCAAAACAAACTCCGCTAAGCATATCACGTCCGACTTTAGCAATCATTGTGATTTCTCCGCCCGAACGCGCAGCTGCTGTCGCCGCGTTTGAACCTTTGCCTCCGGGTCCGATTTTCAAAAAACTGCCTATAACGGATTCTCCGTCACGCGGGAATCTTGGAGTAAACGAGGTTAAATCGGTTATATAGCTTCCGACGATCACAATTTTAGGTTTATTCATATTTCCTCCGGGTATACTTTTTTATATTTCTTCGGTATATATCTCTAATTCAAATTCAAAAAATCCTTTTGCGGGGATAAAGCTGCAAACATTTCGCAAAATAGCTTCTTCCGGTGTATCATAAGGTGCGGAAGCTATTTCGGGCGCTGCATTGTACATTCCCTTAAATCCTCCGTTATTCATCCAAATACCGAGAAAAGGAAGTTTTTCTGAGTCATAGCGCAGCACGACAGAAGTTTTAAACGATGGAAGCGCGTATTTAATATTACCTGCTTCAGTTTTTGATATAAAATAAAATTTGTATGTGTCTCCTCCGGGAGAAAACTCCGCCGTGGTTAATAAATCATCTGTTATTTTTATTATATCGCCTCTTTTGGAACGTTCGTTTTTTGAATCGAACATAATTTCAGCGTCCCGGCCGAACTCTTCCGGCAATATAAAATAACCGCCTTTATGGGATGCTAGCATAATATGTGCCGCCCATATGAAGGGGAAATCCTCAGACAGCATGTTTTCTATTTTGTATTTGATGATAACCGAGCCGTCCTCACCCGCAGTTATCTGCTTTTTATATTTGTATGAAAGCGTGCGGGATACATATGACATAGTCAATTCCTGTGAAGAATCGTTTATTTCAAAATCGAAGCATCCGCGGCAAACTTCTCCGTGATCGGGATAAAGAATACCTTTTCTTTCACCGGATTGCGGAACATACAGGTCAATAGTTGGGAACATATCATCAAAAGCGGAACATTCGCTTTCAACATAATTTCCGTTTTCGGTAAGCGGTTTATATTTTTCGCCGTCAGATTCCGAAAGCAGTTCAAGATTTAATTTTTTATCTGTAAGCGATGCCATTTTCGCACCGTTATAAGGTAAAAAAACAGCACGGTACTTATCCGTATTAAATTCAAGCGCGAAGATATCCTTGTATCTTCCGGCTTTTATCCTGTTCATATTTAACGGGCTCCCGCAATTATTGCCGCTCCGGATGATGTACCGAGTCTCGAAGCTCCCGCTTTAATCAGAGCTTCTGCCTGTTCATAAGTGCGTATTCCGGAAGAAGCTTTTACAAGAACTCCTCCGTTTATATTTTCTTTCATGAGTTTTACATCAGATACAGTAGCTATTCCTTCATTAAATCCGGTGCAGGTTTTTACAAAATGCGCTCCCGCCTCACAAGCCAATTTGCAGGCAACGGCTTTTTCTTCGTCGTTTAAATAAAAAGTTTCGATTATAACTTTGACAGTTCTCCCCCGGGCAGCTTCAACTACCGCTTCTATGTCGGTTTTAACATAATGTATCCGATTATCTTTTAAAGCTCCGATATTTATGACCATATCGAATTCGTCGCATCCTTCCAGTCGCGCAAGCTTTGTTTCGGAAGCTTTTGCCGCTGTTGATGAAGCTCCGAGAGGGAACCCGATAACAGTGCAAACTAAAACTGAGGACTGTTCAAGTATTCTTCTCGCCGCAGGAATATAAAACGGATTTATACAAACGCTTGCCGTGTTCATTTGCAGAGCTTCCTCGCAGAGCTTTTTTACATCATCTTCACGCGCGAATGGTTTTAGGATAGTATGGTCAATATATTTATTGATGTTTTCGATCATTTTTATAAATCTCCGAAAATAAATATGGTTTGTTTGTAATCACATATAAAGTATAACTGCCCGGAAATATAATGTCACAGAAAAAGCCGTGATAAAATTTTCAGCGGAACAGTTTTTTTATTCTAAACCCGCTGATTTAAATAATAACTCCTTCGCCCGGGCGCATAATCAGATACTTTTGATCGGGGAGTATTTCAGCCATCTTTTTCATGAACAGATGAGGGTTTCCTCCATGTTCGGCAAAATTCCAAAAATGATAAGGTATCATAAGAGACGGTTTCACTATTTCGCACATGCGGACAGCTTCTTCTTCGTTTAAATTACCGAAAGCGCCGTTTATCGGAGCAGCCATTACATCAATATGATATTTCGCAACGCTTGAGGCTATATCAGGTCTGAATGAAGTGTCTCCCGCTATGTACATGGTTTTTGACCCGAGAGTTAGCAGCAGCCCGACGGCGTTCGGAGCAGACTGCCCGTGGTCGCAGGGAACGGCTTCGATTTTTAGACTTCCCTCGTAGTAATTGTTTCCGGCTTCAAGCAGTTTTATATTTTTGAAATTCCCGTAGATTTTCATTATATCTATACTTTCGCGGTTCATATATAAAACGGGATTTCCCAACATCGCCATTTGAGGTAAAACGTCTATATCAAGATGATCGGGATGCTCGTGCGTGCAAATAATTGTATTAAAATATAAATCCGAGGCGTCAAGCAAATACGGAGCTAATCTTTTTAAATTAACCAAACGCGCACAGCAGTCTGATAAATATAAATCGACAGCCGTCAGTGAATTATCCGGACCTTTCAGTATATATCCTGCCTGACCCGCGAAAAATAAACCGAAACAACCCGTAGGTATTGTTCTTGTTCTTATATCATCGGCAAAGCTTATCATAAACCAATATTTAATCCCTTCATAATTTGGTAAATTAAGATTATATGTTTTATGTTCTCTTTAATAATTAAAAACTCACTTATAAATCCATTTCAAAAAATAATTCCGCGTATTTATTGTCATTGTAACGTTCGATTTTTTTAAATCCATATTTTTTTATCAAATGAATCATAGCGTCACGGTCGGTTCTGGTATCGAGAAAAACTTTTTTAAATTCTTTTTTTCGGCAGAAAGACAAAGCGGTATCCATCAACAATTTTCCGTAACCTTTTCCCTGATAAGCGGGTAAAATGTACAAACGTTTGAGTTCCGCCGACTTCTTTATTTCGTCTATTGTTTTTATTGCTATAGTTCCGGCAAGCTTTTCGTCTTCATAAAGACACCACATGCAGCCGTTTTTCATATAGGTTTTATCTATGTTTAATATATCGGAATGGCGTCCGTAAGGTTCATATCCCCATCCGAGAGAAGTAAAACATTCGATAAAAAACTCTTCTATTTCATTTTGTTTGTTTTTTGTATATATCTCCAGCCTAATCATGTGTAACCTCCGGAATAAAGGTTTTTGTCAAATTAAAAATCGCGGGCGAATCCGCAGGTCCACCCTCCGTCAACCGTCAAAGTGCTGCCTGTTACGTAACCCGCGAAATCTGATCCGAGATAAAGAGCGGCATAAGCGATATCATCCGGCGAACCGGGGCGGTGCTGAGGTATATTTATCATCATAGCCTCGGCTTTTGCGGGATCATTGTAGAACAGAGCTTTTGTTCCCTCCATCAATATCGAACCCGGGGCGATACAGTTCACGCGTATTTTATCACCGGCAAGCTCAATTGCCATGGCGCGGGATAAGTTTGCGACTCCCGCTTTAGCTGCTGTAAAAGCACATTGATTACGGAAAGGAACAAAGCCGACAACCGAACTTATATTTATTATATTAGCACCCGCCGAATTTTTTATATAAGGAATAAAAGCTTTTGAAACATTAAAAACCCCGTCAAGATCGACCGAAATAATCCAGTCCCATTTATCATCGGAAAATTCATCTATCGGGCGGCGGTCGTCGGGTCCTACGTTAACGCCTGCGTTATTTATCAGCAAATTGATTTTCCCGAATTTTTTAGATATTTGCGAAGCGGTTTCCGATAAAGTTTCCCTTAAACACACATCTAATAAAAAAGGCGCGGCAGAATACCCCGCGCAAACAAGCTCTTCAGCTATTTTAACGCACTCCCCGTAACGGATATCGCATACCGCGACATCCGCGCCGTTCTTTGCAAAAAGTTTGCACATAGAATTTCCGATACCTCCGGCGGCGCCCGTTATAACAACGCACCTTCCGCTGTAATCAATATTCATATGCCGAAATAACTCCGTATTTTAAAATTTGTATTTTTATATCGGGTTTTTATATTTTTGCATATAGCTTTGCTTCACAAAACGACAGTTCATTTAAATTAGTTGTTTAATTATATAATATATGCGTATGTTTGTCAATAAAACTCAAAATATAAAACAAGGTAAAACATAAATATTTTACAAAAATAAAATTTAATAAACATCACATAAAAATCTTTTGATTTATTCGGATGAAAGGTATTATTTTAATGATGACTAAAAGAAAAAAGATGAATCATTGACATGAACGGATATATATGTTAAAATTTATAGTATATAAAATTATAAATCGGAGTGAAAAAAATGCTTATAGCCGAAAATGCGGGATTGCTTAGTGTTCCGGTTATTTCGATTTTAGGAATTGTTTTTACATTCATCCTTTCTTCCGTGTTTCCGGTTGCGGCGGGATCTATTATAAATAAATTCAATATAGATACAGTTGATACTGTAAACACATTTGATAAAAAAAATAAAAAAATACGCATGAAAGCGTTATATATTATAATAGGCTGCGCGGTATTTTTGTCCGCGCGGTATTTTACCCAAATTCCGCTTATTCAGTTTATATCGGCGACAGCGGAATACGAAAGTTTTGCCGAAAAATATAAAATAATATCTTTTGCGATAACAGCATTTTCAGCCGTTTTGTTTGAATTTTTCGGAAAATATATCACGCTTAAAATTATATCTAAAAAAAATTCTTTTTACAATAAAGCAATCGGAATAGGCTTCGGATACGGAGCGGCGGAATCGGTTTTGCTTTTCGGAGTTCCGTGTTTTTTGAATTTGTTTATGTCTGTTTTAATTAATTTCGGAATTCTTCCCGATAATTTAAAAATATATTCGCTGCCGCTGATAAGCAGGCTTCCGATTTTATATTATGCCGATGGAGTGGAAGCCCTTTGTGCGTTGTTTATAAATATTACACTCACCGCAGTGCTCGCATATTTTATATATAAAAATAAAGCGGTATCCGGATTTTTAATTTTTTTGGCGGTGCGGATTGTTTTCAACTTTATAATACCGCTGCTTATCGAATTTGGTCTAGAGGCTGTTTACGCAATTTTTATATGGATATTGATGATAGCGGTCTGTTTTGTGATTGCATTGAATTTTGAGGAGATTTTCGGGAAATCCGGAGGGCGTTTAAGCTCGGGTTTTAATAAATGAAAGATACATATAAATTATCCCAATCAAAAAAACTTGCGGATATAGCGTATATAGCTTTATTTACAGCCTTGATTTCCGTCAGTTCATGGATATACATACCCGCTTCAGTTCCCTTTACCCTGCAAACTTTTTCGGTGTTCTGCGCGTGTCTTATGCTCGGGGGAAAACGCGCGCTTATTTCAGTGACATTATACATTTTATTAGGTTCTGCGGGGTTACCCGTTTTTTCAGGCTTTAGAAGCGGTGTTTACTGCCTTTTTGACTTAACAGGCGGATATATTACAGGTTTCATTCTGATTGCGGTTGTTTATACAATCATAACAAAACTATTTGGTTCATCTTATCCCGCCGCTTTTTTGGCAATGACGGCAGGTCTTTTCGTTTTATATATATCCGGTAGTGCTTGGTTTGCTTTAGTTTATTTAAAAAACAGCGGGAAAGCAGATATTATACATATACTTAAATTATGCGTGATTCCGTATATAGTGCCCGATATGTTAAAAATGCTGGCGGCAGGATATATCTCAAAAAGAATAACCGATATAATTAAAATATAAAAATATTATTATTGCTTTAAACTGACTTAAGTGCTTAATATAAAAATATTTTAAAACAGAGACATAAATTACTTTTAGGATAATGAATTTACCGTTTTATATAAAAAAAACAATCCTTTTAATCGAAAATTCCGGATATTACGCTCATGTAGTCGGGGGTTGTGTGCGTGATGCCGTCATGGGCAGAATACCTAGTGATTATGATATCGCGACAAACGCTCCGCCGGAAAAAATTATTGATATATTCCGCATATACGGCTGTTCAGGCAGAGCCGCGAAGTTCGGAACTGTTGCTGTTAATATGGACGGAAATAAAGTTGAAATTACAACATACCGTATCGAAAGCAGTTACGCCGACAACCGCCGTCCGGATGAAGTGATATTTGCAGACGATATCAGAATAGATTTATCAAGGCGGGATTTTACCGTAAATGCGATAGCATATAGCGATAAAGAAGGTTTTATTGATCCGTTTTACGGTGCGGAAGATATAAGAAACAAAATAATACGGTGCGTCAATGATGCGGAGCTTAGATTTTCGGAGGACGGACTTCGTATTCTGCGGGCTGTCAGATTTGCTTCTGTTCTGGGTTTTGATATCGAAAAAGAAACATCGATTCAGATAATAAAACAACGGGAGCTTCTTTTGAAACTTCCCGCAGAAAGAATATTTCCGGAATTTTCTAAACTGCTTTGCGGAGAGAGAGCTGAATATATAATAAAAAAATACAGGCTCGTTTTAGAAGTTGTTTTTCCGGAACTTAAAGAAATCGGAGATGATGAATATAATATAATGGCGGAGTCAATCGGATTCATATCGGATACCGGATATACAGAAGACAAAATAACAATCAGACTTTGTGTTATGTGCCATTTTTTAGAGCCTTTCCGTCCGGATATATGCGGAATAATAATACGCAGATTTAAAATAAATAACCGGATATCGGATAAACTTAAAAAAATAATTTCTTTCTGCCGAAAAGTTATAAATCCGAGGAAGATAGAGCTTCGGAAGCTGGTTTCCGAAATCGGTTTTGAAAACACTTTTTGCCTGATCGGTTATAAAAAAGCAGTGTCTTTTAAAACAGGAGATATAAAAACCGCAGAAATGTTTTTGGAATGTGCTGTTATAACGGATGAAATCAAAAAAAACGGGGACTGCGTATCGCTCGCCGGACTCGCCTTGGGAGGAAACGATCTTGAAGAAATGGGGTTTATCGGAGCTGAAATCGGGAAGTGTCTCAGGAAATTGCTTGTTTTCGTTATGGAAGAAAAAATTGCGAACGAACGCAATAGTTTATTGAATTTTGCAAAAACAATTATATAAAACTTTATAAATGATCGGAAAATAAAAAAGATATCGGAAATTTATATAAAACAGCAAAAAGCGGGGACTGGACTCTTACATATATACAGTCGCTTTTCAAGGAATCTTGGGATGATATAAACGGAAACGGAGCAGTTGAAATGGAAAATGACGAATTTAGGCTTATTGTCTCTCTCGCTCCGTTTACATTTACTTTTATGCCCGCTAATGATATACTCCATAAAGAATAAAGATTTAATTGTTTTGTCACATAAAAAACACAAACCCGTATTATCATGTTTTAAATACTACATGATATACGGGAGATTTTTATGAAAATCAGAAAAGCATTTTTATTAATTTTAACATTGTTATGTATAATAGTTTCGGCTGCGTCATGTTCTTCAAACGGAGAACCGGAGGACACATCTTATAATACAAGCAGTCCGGAAACATCGGAAACGGATTCTTCCTCAAGCGAAATCGAAGAAAAAACAACAGAAGAACGTTTTACAAAATATGACTTGAACGACGGATATTCTGAAAGTTCCGCTTCCGCTGTAATAACTTTTGACGGAGATTCTGCTGATATAAAAGAAAGCGAAGCTTCCGGCGGGACCGGAGTTGTTTTTTCTGACAAAAAGATTACGATAACAAAAGAGGGTACATATATATTGCGCGGAAACTTATCAGACGGTCAGATTATTGTTGAAGTACAAAAAACCGAAAAAGTTCAGCTTGTTTTCGATGGAGTTTCGGTAAGCAATTCGGTTTCCGCTCCGGTTTATATAAAAAGCGCGGATAAAGTGGTTATAACACTTTCGCCGAATACTGAAAATACATTTACGGATGCTGTTTCTTATGTTTATGAAGCTAACAGCACAAAACCGAATGCTTGTATTTATTCATCGGATGATTTAACTATAAACGGAAGCGGAACGCTTAATGTTACGGGAAAATCAAACAACGGAATAGGCTGCAAGAACGATCTAAAAATTGTCGGCGGAAATATAAATGTTTCGGCTGCAAACAACGCGCTTAAAGGAAACGGAAGTATTTCCATAAAAGCGGGAACTGTAAATATAACGGGTTCTGACGACGGAATCAAAAGCGACGATGAGGAAGATCCGAAAAAAGGATATATATACATCGGAGGAGGCAATATAACGGTTAAATCATTCGATGACGCTATTCAGGCAATTACCGGAGTGATTATTGAGGGAGAGGCTTCCGTTATAACATATTCGAGCGGAAAATCCGTAAACTGCGCCGGAGAAACATCGGTCGCACCCGGTTGCCTTACGGTTAAATGATTTATTTTTTTATTTGTAAAGCGCTCTTTTAGCCCGGTACATTTCGTTGTCAGCCGCTCTCAGGAGATCGTCGGGTGTGCATTTTGATTCGCAGAAAGCAATTCCGAACGATACCGAACACAGGGGAACAGGTTCTTTTTCGTTTTGTATGCAAATGTTATTTTGTATGGAATCGGTAATTTCTTTTATCCGGTCAAAATCTATCCCGATGGTAACTGCCACAAATTCGTCTCCTCCCAAACGGTAACATCGGATATTTTCACCTGAAACGGCTTCGAGCGAAGATGAAAGCTTTAGAATTAAAATATCTCCCGCTTTATGTCCCAGTGTATCGTTTACTTTTTTCAATCCGTTTATATCATAGTAAATAATTCCGACATTATCGCATCCGCAAAAGAAATTTTCTGCGTCTTTTAAATATTGTCCTCTGTTATAAAGACCTGTCATTTTATCGTGGCCGGCATCCCATTCAAGCAACGCTTTCATTTTTTCGTTTTCGCGCAGCAGGTTTTGTAAAAATGCCATTTGAGTAATAGCTTCCCGGTTTAGCTGCATAATATCGTTGACCGAATTTACCGAATGTAATCTGTATTTTTTTTGAGACTCGCGGTGCGTGACTATTCGGCTTTTGATTTTAATCCATTTGTCCTTTGCGCTATCATAATAATCCCACGAATATGTTGTTCCCAAATTAATATTTTCCGGACAGAATCCGCATCTTCTTACATTTGAGTTAAAAACTTCGTAACAATGTTTTCCGCAAACATCCCCGTATCTTTTTTTTATATATTCGTTTATCCATAAAATTACGCAGCTTTCCTCGTCAATTATGTAAAGTCCTCCGACGCATTTATCAAGCTCGGATATAATGAAATCGTCGATGATATCAGACATTTGTTCAATCCTCCGATATTTTAAGTATGAAATATGTTGTTTTAACCTTTGCTGAAATTTTTCAAGATCAAGTTCAAGTACAAGTATATCATAAATAATTTTACAAATACAATATATAATATAAAAAGTTGTAATTTTATATAAAAATATGTATAAAAACATATTATCTTTGTAAAAGATAAAAAATTTATACGGAAATTTATGATCCGTTTTGTACAAAAGCAAATTCATATAACGAAAAGTATTTGATAAAACCGGTAACGGATATGAAAATTTATATAATTTTTGATTCACAAGTTATATAAAATTAATTCTTCGGCTGGATGCAAAGTTGTATCTTTCGCCGGAGAATTCTAATTCG
>JAVBPA010000089.1:0-5493 GCA_031549925.1 Eubacteriales bacterium | reverse complement strand
TTCAGTATATTATAAAAAAAATAAACGCGCTGCACAAAAATTTACTTAAAATAAATCCGCCGCCGGAACCTGAAACTGAAGAAACAGATGAAAGCGAAACCACTTAATGAAGTGCAAATCCAATTCTATCCTCAATCGTCTTGAAAAATTTAAATGTTTTGTTACTTTTTCAAAAAGTAAATCGTTCCTTAAAAACATCCGCCAGTGCAATTATATTTTCTACCGGAACATCATCCGGAACTTGATGAGTAGGAGCGGCAATATATCCTCCTCCCTCCGACATTATCCTTATAGTTTTTTTGACAATCACTTTAAGTTCGTCCGGTTTTACAAACGGGAGAGTCCGCTGCGTGCTTATCCCTCCCCAAAAAGTCAGAGTTTTTCCGTATCTTGCTTTTATTTTTTCCAAATCATAAATTTCCGGCTGGAAAGTTTGGTATATATCGAGCCCGATTTCAGCCAAATCATCAAGTATTGAGGAAATATCTCCGCAGGAATGAAGAGCGACTGTTTTTCCGCATTTTTTCACCGCTTCAA
Source organism: Eubacteriales bacterium (assembly GCA_031549925.1). Taxonomy (GTDB): domain Bacteria; phylum Bacillota; class Clostridia; order Oscillospirales; family CAG-272; genus JAVBPA01. The sequence goes on along the minus strand of JAVBPA010000089.1, from coordinate 4,956 downwards.
ACATTTTGGATAAATAAGGCTTTATTAAAACCCTCCAGGTTGAAGGTTTCATCAGAAGCCCGTTCTGCTGACCGTAATCATCGCCGAAATAAAATCCGTCTATATCGTATTTAACAGCTTCGTTTATAATATCAAGATTATAGTCCGTGATTTTTTCAAAAATTTCCTGTACAAAATCTTCTTCGCAGGCAAGATCACACAAAAAATTTTCAAATCCCCTCAAACTCCATGCTCTTTCAAATAAAGTTGTTCCGATCTTTCCGAATTTATATGTATCGTTGTTCTTGCCAAGTGTTTTTTCAGTTGTGTTTTTTACCATGCAAAGATCAGCGCGGGGAAAGACATAATCCGTATCAAAATCCGGATTCGGAAGATTGTATTCTTTTATAATTCCTATATCGGAATCAGAACCGCTTCTGTCCCATTTAACTCCGTATTCATCGGTGTATATACCGTCTTTTAATTCACCTGAGTTATACCCTATTTTTTCTATATGATTTCCGAGCAGAGCTGGAAGTTCGTTTTTATCAATTGAGAGATATGCGCATACTCTTTCCGAAAGCTTCGATGTAAGTTCAATATTATGCGGTGTTATATCGGTCGGAATATGGGCAATAGCCGCGGCTGTGCGGTTTCGTTTTGTCATTTGTTTTCACCTCTTTATTCATTAAGCATGTTTAATCATACCATATATAAAAAAGATTTTACAGCATTTATAAAAATATTTTTTATATTGAAAGCAAAAAAAGACGGAACATGAAAGCTCCGTCTTGGATGATTGTTTTGTATAATATAATTTAATTAGAACAACTGATTTCCTGTATTCCGATGATACCGGTAAGACCGCTTGCGGGAGGAGGAGTTCCTATTCTCTTAGCGGTGAATACGGAAGATAATCCTGCCGGTGATGTTACGGTTGCGTTAGGAGAAGATGTTGCGATGATATCAATCACGTCTCCGGCGTTCAGTTCTATTAAAAATGAATTATATATATTTTGCTGTATGTTGGCAGTTAATGTATAGGTTTCATTTATTATAACCGTTCCGAATCTGCGGATAAATATTGTGACCGCCGTGTTTATAGTCGATGTTATAAGCCATTTGTATATTATTTCATACACGCCTGAAACGGTAATCGTAAGACTGCACGGAGATAATGTCGGTATAACTCCGTTTGAAACGAGCAGCAGATCAAAACATAATGTTTGAGCGGTAGCTGTCAGAGAAGTGGTTGAACCGCCGTTTGTAGCGATTCCGCCGTAAGGCTGATCCGGTCCTACCGGTCCCTGCGGTCCTGTAGCTCCCGTAGCCCCGGTAGCTCCCTGCGGTCCTGTAGCTCCGGCTGGTCCCGCTGGTCCTGCTGGTCCGGCAACGCCTTGAGGTCCCCGCGCCCCTGCCGGACCCTGTAACACCGAACAGCAAACCTTATTGCAGCCTATTGCACTTCCATTGCCGCCGTTAATGTTAAAACCGCTGTTATTATCTGTTGAATTTATAAATCGGTTGTTTAGGCTTGTTAAATATTTGTTCATTATGATTATTACCTTTTTTAATTGTGGTACTTAACTTACTACAGTAAAACAACATTGAAACATCTTTTTATCAAAATGATGCAATTACCTTTTGAATAAAGTGAAGCAAGCAAAACCCAAAATAATAAAACTATTACTAAGAGTAACAAGATAATATTACTTTAGGTTTTTGTTAATATGTTTTAAAGTTGTTCTACTGTAATATCATATGACAAATTACAATATCGTGATACACTCTGTTTGAATATATTATATACTCCGCCGAACCGTCGAAAATCCGGTATAAAAAGTATATAAATTTTCATTAACTTAAAATAAATAAATCGGAGGACTAAAAAATGGCTTGGTCATGGTGGGAAAATTTTGATAAAAGATTACTCGGAAAATGGATAAGCGAAAAATTTATTATAAACACAACTCCCGTAATTATTTTTATCAATGTAAAAAAAGAAGAAGATACAGAAAATGTAAAAGTTGAATTAAATTATTTCAAAGCGTTATTCAATTCTTCGGCTTTTTATACAGAATACAGCTATGATTCATTATATTTTTTCCACAACGACATACGTCACCGCGCTGAATATAACCTGCGTTTCGGAGACGAAGATAACATAAATTGCAGTTTTTCAATAAAAAACTGTTTCGGTTTGCAAGGAGAATTTAAAACTGAAATAAAATTTCTGCGTTTATCAGAAGAAGAAGAAAATAAATACAAATACATCGTTGAACTTAAAAATTTAAATTATTCCGAAACTTTAAAACAATATGCCAAGTACGGAAATATAAGAAAAGATATACCTCATACATACAGTTTTGACGAACGCGGAAACATGACCGATATTATCGAAAAATATAATCTCGATAAACTTGTTGAAAATAAATCCGAAACCGATGCGGCTGTTACATTGCTTAATTGGTTTTGCGGGCTTTATAGTCACGGAGATATCGGGCTTGCCCAAACGAGAACTCCTCAAGCCCTGATGAAATTTGCGGACGCAAATGGAGGTAAAACAAATTGCCGGGGGCTTGCGATTATTTTAGCGCACATCCTGCGTGCGTATAGTATAAAAGCTTTCCATATAACCTGCCTGCCTTTTGAAGAACCCTGCGAAGAATGTCATGTCGTTGTATGCGCTTTCTGCGATAACATAAACAAATGGATTATGCTTGACCCCTCGTCAAATCTTTATATAAAAAATAAAAGCGGTGAAATTCTCGGTTTAGATGAATTCAGAGAAGCTTTGATATGCGGCGACGAAATATCTACAAACGAAGAAAGCAAGGAAAGATGTGTAAATTACAGCGAATATATGTCAAAAAATCTTATACGGTTAAGACGCGGGACAACGCAAAGATACGGATGTGACGAAACGGACGGTTCAATAGTTTTGATTCCGCAAAAATATATGGACGAAGAAGCAGCTAAATTTGATAACAACGAACGAAGTATATTTATCACATCAAAAGAAGATTTTTGGAAAATCTAAGCAATGAAATAATAATCAAATACATATTTTTGTGATTGAATATAAAAAGCCGCTCCGTTTTGACCTTAAAACGGTAACGCGGCTCATGTTCTTTTTGTCCCCGGATCAAACATACATTGATTTGCTTTCGGATTTTCCGAAGATATCCGCATCATTTATTTTACCAAAAAAACAAACCGGAAAGCAAGGAAGTTTAAAATGCAAATATACGTTATCCGCCACGGAGAAACCGATTATAACAAACAAGGAAGATATGCGGGAAGTTCGGATATTCCGATTAATTCCGAAGGGATAAAGCAGGCTGCGGAAGCTGCTGAAAAGCTGCAAAACATTAAATTTGATCTGATAATATCCTCTCCCCTCATCCGTGCAAGAGAAACTGCCGAAATTATTTCAAAAAGTTCCGGTGTTAAGATAATAACAGACAATCGCATACGCGAAAGATGCGTAGGAGTATTTGAGGGACTGACGAGAGAAGAAGCAAAAGAAAAATATCCCGAGCTTTATCTCCGCAAGTGTACTTCCGTCCCGAACGATGCCCCCGACGGAGGAGAGACTATAATTGATGTCGATAAACGCGTATCATCTTTCCTTCACGATTTGTCAAATCAATACCCCGAAAAAATACTTTTGATTGTATGTCACGGTTTTGTTTCAAGAATGATTTATCGTTGTGTTAATAATTTATCATATGAAGAGATGATTTCATATTCCCTCAAAAATTGCGAAACAGCTCAATATGATATTTCCAAAATGATGAAACCTTAAATAAATTACCGTACAGAAGATATATTTTTTATTTCAAGGCTTTATAAATCACCGATATGCTTGAAGAATGTGCGGAGTTTTATTATGCGTTCAATCTGTCCTATAAACAATTCACCGATCTTGCACCGGAAGAATCGACGGAAGCGTGTTTGCGGGCGTTGTCAGGTAAAACCAGGCGACTGAAGCAAAATCGTCTGAACGGTAGTAATTTACCCAGCCTTTTTCCGGAATTTTTTTATCTGTTTTATACATATGTAAAAAAACGCCGTCATCGCAGGTCACCGGAATCAGAGGTACTTTGTTTTCAATCAGTTCACGTACTTCCTCGGCTCCCGCCCCGCCCATTGTTTGAATTGTAAATTTAAAATCCTTGTTAAAATATATCGGGTCAGCTATATGCAAACGATAAAACACCCATCTTCTCAAATCCCAGTCGGCGGTAAGACAGCCCTGATAACGTCCGGAATAAACGCCCTGACCCCACCCAGTACCTATGTAATCTTCCGTTCCTGTACCGCAAAGAGTCGGAAGAGCGCAGTCTCCGTCTATGTAAGCTTTAACCTCTCCCTCTCCCCACCATTGTTTTTTATAAAGAGGATTGGCGTTAACGACAATAGCTGTTCCAAGAAATCTTCCGCAGCCTTCAAATTTCGGGAGAATTGTGTAATCTTCACCCAAAACCGTTTCTTTCTCCCGGTTCCAATAGCAGTGGAAATACATCGCTTCATCGTCCGGTTCGGATTGGACTGTAAAATTCACATCATAAAACAAGTGAGATAATTCCTTTTCGGAATCATTAGTCAATGTAATTTTCGCGGATTTTTTGAACGGCATGGGAATATACATATTAAAGGAGCGTCCTTCCGGACTTGCAAATAATTCGTTTTCAAATTTTACAAGTTCACTCCCGCAGGAAAAAAAATCACCGAGCGGCGCTTCGACCGCCGGTTTTGCTTCTCCGTCCCAAAAGCAGCGTAAAACAAGAGAACGCAGCATAGACTGCGAACGGTCGCTTACAGTTATCCAGATACGTCTGATAATTCCCGCGCTTTCCGCAAAATTAAGCAGAGAAACGGTTTCACCCGGACGCACTTTATCAAACGCATGACCTTTGGCTCCGAAATTTTCACCCGCGGAAGCCCCCTTTTTAGCAAACGGATTTTCAAAAC
>JAVBPA010000013.1:0-4286 GCA_031549925.1 Eubacteriales bacterium | reverse complement strand
TACACCCTCGGATTGGGCTGCCGAAGCCTGGCATTGGGGCATTTCAAACGGTATTACCGACGGTTCGGATCCGCACGGAACTATTACCCGCGAGCAGGTTGTTACGATGCTAAGGAGATTTAGCAAACTTTGATATATGTTAAAAATGTCGTATAAGTGTCGTACAAAATAGCATTGCAAAAACGTAGCATATATTATGGTGCAAATCTGATAAAAAAATCCTATAAAAATCAACCATATATAGTCAATTTTTATAGGATTATGGTCTGAGTGACTGGATTTGAACCAGCGGCCTCTACCACCCCAAGGTAGCGCGCTTCCAACTGCGCCACACCCAGATACGCAGCTTTTTTCAGCCGCGTATTATTATAGCATAAAGGGATTTGCAAGTCAATAGTTATTTTCTTTATTTTATTAATTAATTCGGGATATACTCTGTAAATGTTTTATAATCGTCGGTTGTAGATACCACATCTAGAAAAAACATTTTTAACATTGAATTATTATAATAACAAAAAATATTAATAAATCTGTTTTGCGGCAAGCTTTTCATATATAGAAAATGCCGATTTAAAAATTGATTCCGTAAGAGCGGAAACGCGGGAAGAGATGAAATCGTTTTCTGGAAATTCAGTTGAATAACGCGGATTATTTTTAATAATATCATCTATTTTTAATTTTATCTCTTCGCACTTATTTTTATTTTCTTTTTCGATCGAAGATGATTCTATTAATTTTTTCAAAATCAAATCCGTACTATCCATCGATATCCACTCCAATTTCTTTTAATTTTTCAACAAATACTTTTTTCGCGGCGGCTATTCTTGATCTGACAGCCGAAGCTGATATATTATAAATTTTAGAAAGCTCAAAGCTGTCAAGACCTGCCCCGCGTAGTACAAGCAATTCTCTTGTATCAATTTCAAGCGCGGAAAGAGCGTCCTGAACAGATATTGATATATCTCTATCAGCTAAAAAATTTTCATCTGCTTTAACTACTTTATCAAGATCAACCGTTGAAGGATGAGTATATTTATATCTGAGCCAATCGTTTTTTACATTGACCGCTATTTTGAAGATCCAAGCGCGTGAATTATTAAAATTATATGTATTTTTATATATATAATCCCATACTTTTAAAAAGGTTTGCTGAGTAAGGTCGGCTGCATTGTCAGTTCCCGTACATATTTTAAAATATGCAAATATACTATCGGAATATGAAGAGTATAGATTATTGAATAAATCATACTTCATAACTGCATTATTCTGTAATTATAACATTGTTTCCGACTATTGAAAATGCTTTAATATATCCGGATATATTTTTTTTGCATTTAATATTATTTTGAGAAATAAATTTAATTCCGGATTTTTCTAAAATATCGATTGTTACATTTTCATCGATTATAATTTCGTTCATGGATATAATAGTAAAATTCTCCGGTAAATATTTTATCATATCGGCATCGATTTCAATGCTTCCTTTAAAATATTTATAATCGTCAAATGATGCTTTTCGTAAGAAACCGTTTATGGATAAAAAAGTGAAATTTGAATCGTTGTTTTTTAGAAATTTTTCATTTATTATAAGAGTTCCGTTCAAACAAATAGAGATTTTACAATTATATTTGATATTTGATAAAACGGCAAAACCATTTATAATTAATATATATTCATTTTTTTCATTAAAAGATATATCTCCTATATCGGCATTTCCGTTTATTGTACAAATTTCTGCGTTTTCATTTACATGCAATTCCAATGCTATATCGCTTCTTTCAATTTCGGCTATAGCTGCCGCTACTTCATTGGTAGAATCTTTCGGAAGCAAAAGAATTGCTATATCATTAATACTTTCTATCGCTCTTGCCTGTTCTACCGTTACTATATGACGTAAATCGCAAACAACCATATCACTGTAAATACTCATTTTTACACCTCGTAATAAATTTATTATCCGGCAATTGAAATTTTATTGCCATTTGATAATAAAGACGTAAATAATATTTTTTTGTCCATAAACAAAAGTAAATATATTATGAATTCACAGATTTTTTGAATAGACTTTTTCAAACCACTGTTCGCTTTCAGGTATAGGTGTAACAGGCTGCCAAAAAGATGATATATTATAATTATTGCCGAGTGTTGAGATAAACCTGATATTTTTATGCTCCGTATCGATAGCAGGGTTGGAATTTATAAGGTATGATCCCCGGGATAATCCCGAATCATTTATATATTCATAAATTGATGATAAAAACATATATTGCGTAACCAGAATGTCATAGTTTAAAACAATTTCGTAAAAAACATCTGTTTCCGACGACTGGTAGTTAAAATTTATTAAACGGTTGTATGTGACATCAAGCGCGTTTTTAACATCGTTTTCATTCCGTATGTATGCTCCGGCTCTGCTCATTAAATCACCGTATTGAAAACGCAATTTTAAAATTTCTTCTTTTGTAATTTTGTTTTCCGAGGGATTGTAAAAATTCAAAACATACGAATCAATATTTTCCGGTATTTGAGGTGTTATATTTTTGTAATCAAGTGATATCTTTTTAACAGCTCTCATTGAACTTACCTGTGTTGAATTTAGCGCACTTCCGCCCGGACGGTATATGCCGAATACTCCTGCTGCTTCACCCGCTGAAAAAAATCTTTTTATATTGCTTTCATACCAAATATCGCAGAGCAAACCTCCGTTTGAATGTTGGGCGCATATATCGATTTCGAGCAAATCATGTTCCAAATCAATACCATGGGATAAATAATTTTGATAAGCTTTTTCGTTTATTTTCCGCAGCCGAGCCGCAGGTGTTGATATATCTTCTGAACCGCAATTTTTTAGATAAGAAAAAGCCTCCGAACCTAATTTATCGGGTGAAAAACCCGAAGGGTTGCGGGTATAATCTAAAAATACGCGTCTATTCGCAATTTTTTCATTGTAAATAGCCAAATCAATATCGGAGGATCCTCCGATTTTTTTAGGGTCAAACGGCCATTGATAGCCTTTTAAAAATATTTTGTCGAAGCTTTCCCCTAAAAATTCGCGGACATCCGAAACTCCGTCGGATTCGGTTGAAATATAACGCGGTATAACTTGCTGATATGTTCCTGATAAATTCCATTTGAATTTTAGAGAAGCTATACCATATTGAGATTCCGTCAGATTAACTCCGGATATCCCCGCGCGAAAAGCCGTTCCGTGAGAACATTTTTGGCTTTCCGGATAAACCGAAGAAGAATATATAGCGGAAGGCCCTCCGCATGACCAAATTACGTTTGCAACAGAAAAAAATGCAAGTCCCAACGGATTCTCTTTTGTCTTTTCATCTCCGAAAGCGATAAGACCAGTAACATACCCTTTTTTTACAGTGATTTCGATGACTTTATACCCGTCAAAAATCAGAACATCTTTTGAAAGGAGGGAACGCTTCAAATATTCCGTCATGTAAAAAGAGGTGAGAGGTCCGCAGGAAGTAGCACGGTTTGCAAAAACATCGTGGTCAGTTTTATATCCTACATATTCGCCGTAATCGTTAACCGGAAACGGAACGCCTAGTTCACATAATCTGAAAAAAGCTCTCGGAGAATTAGCGGCTTCGCAAAGTGCTAAATCACCCATCATCGCTCCGTTAGAATAAAGACTCTGTGCCATATCGTAAACAGAATCCGGATTTTTCCCGGTTGTGCACAATTTATAATAAGTTTGTTTATCAGAACCTGTATTGCGCGATGTTCCGCAATCGATTCCTTCAGTAATTAATACAAATGGTATTTTTTCATCCGTAAGCAAATCTGCGGCGTTAAGACCTGCCGCTCCGCTCCCTACAACCGCTGTATTGGTTTTATAAACCGGAATTTTAAATTCCTGCAGCAGGATACTCGTTTCATAAAATTTTTTAAATTCTTCTTTAATCATATCAACAAAAATATATAACCGTTTTAAATTTTTGATTATTAATTTTAGGTTACAGTTATCAAATTTATAATCTTGAAATATGAAATCCGCCGTCAACATTTATTATCTGACCTGTCGAATACGAAAAATATCCTAAAGCAAGAGCGGTAACAGCAGCTCCGACGTCTGCGGGAGTTCCCATCTTTTTTATCGGAAGCAATCCTTCATCAATTAATTTATCATATTTTGATTTAACCGAAGATATCATATCTGTTTCGATTATTCCGGGACGTATTTCGTATACATTTATACCGTGACAAGCCAAACGGTCGGCAAATAATTTTACAGTCATTGAGAGAGCCGCTTTTGATATACAATATTC
>JAVBPA010000048.1:0-21622 GCA_031549925.1 Eubacteriales bacterium | reverse complement strand
TTCCGCATTATATATGCAAAAAATGCCGTTACAGCGAATTTATCACCGATGATTCTTTCGGTTCGGGTTTTGATTTACCGGACAAGCTGTGCCCTGAATGCGGTACATTATTGTACGGAGACGGACACGATATTCCGTTTGAAACGTTCCTGGGATTTTACGGAGATAAATCTCCCGATATCGATTTAAATTTTTCCGGGGATATTCAGGCTAAGGTACATAAATACACGGAAGAATTGTTCGGAGCGGAAAATGTTTTTCGTGCGGGTACGCTCGGTTCGCTTGCCGATAAAACGGCTTTCGGGTTTGTCAACAAGTATTTGGAAGGCCATAATATAAATTTGAACAAAGCGGAAAAGAACAGGCTTATCCAAACATGCGTGGGGGTTAAACGTACAACCGGACAGCATCCCGGCGGGATTGTAGTAATACCACGCGATAAAGAAATATATGATTTTACGCCCGTTCAGCATCCCGCCGACAAAGCTGAATCAAATGTCATTACAACCCATTTTGATTTTAACTCATTGCATGACACGATATTAAAGCTTGATGAACTCGGGCACGATGTTCCGACAAAATATAAAATGCTCGAAAAATATTCCGGCAAATCTGTTCTCGATGTTCCGATGAATGATCCGCTGGTTTATGAATTGTTTTCCTCTACCAAACCGCTGGGAGTTGAGCCTGATGAAATCGGTTCGCAAATCGGGACATTCGGGCTTCCGGAGTTCGGAACAGGGTTTGTACAACCGGTTATAATCGAATCAAAAGCTAAAAACTTCGCGGATTTGCTGCAGGTATCGGGACTTACACACGGAACGGATGTTTGGCTCGGGAATGCGAAGGAACTGCTTAGAAACGGTACATGCGATATTTCTCAGGTTGTGGGAACGCGTGACGGTATAATGCTTTCGCTTATAAAATACGGTCTTGACAATATAATGGCATTTAAAATAATGGAATTTGTCAGAAAGAATAAAAAGGGATTACCTCTTTCCGATGAAATGATAGGAGCAATGAAAGAAAAAAATGTACCGGAATGGTACATAAATTCACTTTGCAAAATAAAATATATGTTCCCGAAAGCCCATGCTGCCGCATATGTTATGAGTGCTATCAGAATCGGCTGGTATAAAGTTCATCTTCCGCTGGAATTTTATGCGGCTTTTTTAACCGTGGCTTCAAAGGGGCTTGACGGAGAATTGGTTATGAGAGGTAAAGCCGCAGTTTCAAAAATGATTGATCAAATCACGGATAAGAATGTCGAGAGCTCGCAGAAAGATGAAAATATGCTCGGAACGCTACAATTAGTAAACGAAGCATATGCAAGAAAGATAAAATTTTTACCCGTGGATTTAAAAAAATCGGATGCTTTTGCTTACCTGCCTGAAGATAATATGATACGGCTTCCGTTTTCGTCATTGAACGGAGTGGGAGAAACAGCGGCTCAGCGAATAATGGAAGTACGTGACAGCGGTCCGATATATTCGGTGGAAGATCTACGCATAAAAAGTCAGATATCCAAAACGGTTATAGAAGTTTTGCATCGTGAAGGTGTGTTAAAAGGACTTAGCGAAACGAATCAGATTACTATGTTTTGAGCATGCTTCCCCCCTCAGAGAAGCAATCCTTCGCAGGGAAGCAATCCTTCGCAGGGAATTCTGGACGCACCGATTTTTTTGTAAAAAAGCCATGCAGAAATCTTTCGCGGAATTTATGTTAATTGTAAATAAAATGTTAAAAGTCTAAAAAATTATTGCAAAACGCGATTTAGTATGTTATCATAATAAAGTGCTATCACGATAGCATACTAAAGCGTTCATCTATAATCCATAAAAATATCCGGGTTAATAATAGAAACAGAAATATCAGCAAAAGGTAAAATATAAAAATGAAATACAATCAAAATATTCCGCAGGGTACACGTGATATATTATTCGGAGAAGCGTCTCTTTATTCTGATATAACAGAAAGATTTTCCGATGTATTTAAAAATTCCGGTTTCCGGCAAGTGAGAACTCCTAATATCGAATTTTATGACGTATTTGCCTGCGATCAATCCCTAAAGCAGGAATCAATGTATAAACTTTCGGACATGAGCGGACGGCTCATAGCTTTGAGAGCGGATAATACAACTCCCATGGCGAGAGTCGCGGTTACTAAATTGAAAAGCTGCGGACTGCCGGTAAAATTGTTTTATAATCAAAATACTTACCGCATAAATTCGGGCTGGTCGGGAAGAAGAAACGAAATATTGCAAAACGGAGTTGAAATTATAGGATCAACAGGGATTAAAAGCGATCTTATATGTATATTAACGGCAATATACGCACTTGAAACGCTGGGTATCGATTATAAAATAGAAATCGGAAACGTCGGATATTATAACGCTATGATTAAACAGCTCGGTTTAAATGAAGAAGAAACTCAGCTTGTACGGCGGTATGTGGAGCAAAAAAATCTCGGAAAAGTACAGGGTTACGGAAAAATCGGAAGAATACCCCTGCTGTACGGTGGAAAAGAAGTTTTTGCGGAAGCAAATGAACTTGCCTCGGGAGTAAATGACGCTCTGGCTTCGCTTGATTATGTTCGGCATCTTTATGATTTACTTGATAAAGCGGGATATTCGCATCGTATTATTATTGATATGGGTATTGTACACGATATTGATTATTATACCGGAATGGTATTCAGGGGTTATCTTGAGGGGGCAGGCGAGCCTGTTCTGACGGGCGGAAGATACGATAATCTGCTGCGTATGTTCGGCGAAGATATACCGGCGACGGGTTTTGCTATAAACATCGGAATAGCCGCCGATACTATAATTAAAATGCGGGGTATTCCGGATGAAAAAGTTCCGGAGTATATAATTTATTTTAATGAAGACGACATATTGTCAGCGGAATTGTTCTGTAAAAACAACGGGAGCTGTGAATATTCCTGTCATGCAAGCTTTGAGGAAACCGCTGCATACGCAAAGATACGCAAAATTAAACATGCGATTGAAATATCCGGCGGAAAAGTTGTCCGCGATATCATTTGTATCGGAGAAGTAAACTGACATATGGCAGAAAATATTATAAGACTTGCCTTAACAAAAGGGCGTATTGAAACGGAAGCGATAAAATTGCTTGACAGAGCCGGATATGACTGTTCGTCTCTTGGCGATGATGTTCGCGGACGTAAATTGTTTTTTGAAATCGGCTGCGGTGAAATAGAAGTCGTTTTGGCTAAAGCCGCCGATGTAATAACATATGTTGAGCATGGGGTTTGCGATTGCGGAATTGTCGGAGAGGACACAATAATGGAATCCCCGGTCGGAAGCTTTTATGAAATAGCTGATTTAGGATTTGGAAAATGCCGTTTTGCATTGGCTGGACCTGTTTCGCAGGCGGAACTCAGGCAGCTTGGGAATTCGGCGGAAAATAAGATCAATAATGTTAAATCACATTTGATTATTGCTTCAAAATATCCTTCCGTTACAAAGGATTATTTTAACAGCCGCGGTCTTGACGTTGAAGTGGTTAAAATTGAAGGTTCGGTGGAGCTTGCGCCTCTTCTCGGTCTTGCCGACGCAATTGTCGATATTGTTGAAACCGGATCTACATTAAAAGCTAACGGGCTTGAAATATATGAGGAAATAGCTTCTGTATCGGCAAGGCTGATAGTGAATACGGCGACTATAAAATTAAAGAAAAACAAAATAGACGAATTTACAGAACGGATTGTGGGAGCGATTAAAAATGAGAACTTATAAAAGGAACGAAACGGAAGAGCTGATAAAACTTCTTGAGAAAAGAGCGGATGACACATCCGAAAAAATTCTTCCCGAGGTCGAAAAAATAATTGCCGATGTCAAAAAAAACGGTGATAAAGCAGTAATAGAATACAACAAACGTTTTGACAATGTTTCCTCTGACGAAATATATTTATCGGAAGAAAAAAAGAAGATTCTTATAGGAAAGCTTGACGAAACACTTAAACGCACCATAGAAAAAGCTGCTGCAAATATTAAATCGTTCCATCAAAAACAAGTGAAGCAATCCTGGGTTTCCGCTGAAAACGGTACTATTATGGGTCAGAAGATAATTCCGCTGAACCGAGTAGGCTTATATGTTCCCGGAGGAACAGCCGCTTATCCGTCGTCCGTTTTAATGTGTGCGATACCCGCTGTGGTCGCCGGAGTGAAAGAAATAGTCCTCGCTACACCTCCGAAAATGAAAAACGGAGAAATCTATATAGAACCTGCGATAGTGTACGCTGCGGAAGTTGCGGGTGTAGGAAATATCATAATGACAGGCGGGGCGCAAGCTATCGCAGCAATGGCATACGGAACCGAAAGCATTAAGCGCGTGGATAAGATAGCCGGCCCCGGAAACGCTTACGTAACCGCCGCTAAACGCCTTGTATACGGAACTGTTGATATTGATATGCTGGCGGGTCCGAGCGAAGTTTTGATAATTGCCGACGAAAGGGCAAATCCCGAATATATAGCGGCGGATCTGCTTTCGCAGGCAGAGCATAATCCGGATGCTTCCAGTATATTGATAACGACTTCGGAAGCCCTGATACAGGATGTTTCAAGGGAAATAAACCGTCAGCTTCCATGGCTGACACGCCGTGAAATTGCCGATAAATCTTTGGCTTCATACGGAGCGGCAATTATTGTCGGGGATTTGGATGAAGCCGCAGAGCTTTCAGACCGCATTGCGCCGGAGCATTTGGAACTTGCTGTCCGCGAACCGTTTGAATTGCTTTGCAAAATAAAAAATGCTGGAGCTATATTTTTAGGCGATAATACCCCGGAACCTCTCGGAGATTATATGGCGGGTCCGAATCACGTTTTACCGACCTCAGGAACTGCCAGATATGCCTCGGGATTATCGGTTGACAGCTTCATAAAAAGATCAAATTATCTCTATTTCAGCCGTGATGCTTTCGACGAAATAGCGGGTGATGTTATACGTTTTTCAGAATCCGAAGGACTCGACGCTCACGCAAATTCTATAAGTGTCAGGATGAATAAATACAGATGAACAAATATATTCCGAAACGTATTCTTGAAATAGAAGAATATACGCCGGTAAATGAGGCTTATGAAATCAGGCTGGATACAAATGAAAATCCTCTTCCGCCTTCGCTTGAAGCTATAGAATCGCTCACAGCCGCTTTGCGTACCGTTCCCTTAAATCGGTATCCCGATCCGCTTGCCCGAAAACTTAATAAAGCGTTTGCTGAAGCTTACAATACTTCGGAAGAATATATAACAGCGGGAAACGGGTCCGATGAACTTATTTCTGTTATATTGAATATGTTTTTAAGACCGGAAGATACGATTGCGGTAACCGCGCCTGATTTTTCGATGTATGCTTTTTACGCCGGACTTATCGGATGCAATATTATAAAAACCGGCAAGGACTGCTGTGGCGAAATAGATTTTGATCTGCTTTCCGAAACTGTAAACAAAAACAATTGCAAGGTTGTTGTTTTTTCAAATCCATGTAATCCTACAGGCTTAGCATACGATAGGGAAACTATAATAAAATTTTACAGAAGTGTCGATTGCATAGTTATCGTCGATGAAGCATATATGGAGTTTTGCCGTGACGGTTGTTCGGTGCTTGATTTATGCGGAAAAGAAGAACGGCTTATTGTCTTAAAAACGCTTTCTAAAGCATATTCGGCGGCAGGATTGAGAATCGGGTTTTCGGTTTCTCATCCCGATGTTGCTTCGGCTGTCAGAAGAGTTAAAAGTCCTTATAATTTAAATATGTTTTCACAAGCGGCGGGTGAAATTTTACTTTCGGATTATGAAACTGTTTTTTGCGGCGCGAAAATAATCGCCGAAAGAACTCAAAGGCTTAGAAATATTTTGGAAAGAGAAGCCGGGAGAAGTGAAAAATACAAAGTATATAAAAGCGATACGAATTTCATACTTCTTTCCTTCGCCTGCGAAAAGTGCGCCGATAATATATATGAAGGATTAAAGAAAAAGTCAATAATTATAAGGCGTCCGAATAATACGCATTTGCGTATAACATGCGGAACAGAGGAAGAAAACGAAATATTCATTCGCGAATTTATCAGATTATTGGGTGAATAAATATGAAAGAAGCAACGCTTAAACGAAAGACATCCGAAACCGAAATTTATATGAATTTGAAACTGGACGGATTTGACAACAAGTTAACCGGAACAACGGGTATCGGCTTTTTTGACCACATGTTGAATTCTTTTTGTGTACACGGAGGATTTAATATAAATCTTGAAATGAAAGGCGATCTTCATGTTGACGCGCACCATACGGTGGAGGATACGGCAATTGTGCTCGGTAAACTGTTTGCCGAAGTCCTTTTTGACAAAACAAATATAAAACGTTTCGGTGAAGCTTTGATTCCCATGGACGAAAGTCTTGCCGGAGCGGTTGTGGATATATCAGGCAGACCTTATTTGGTTTATAATGTTCCTCCCCTGTTAACTCCGATACTCGGAGGATATGATACGCAGCTTACGGTCGAATTTTTCCGCGCATTGACATTTAATATGGGGGCAACAATTCATATTAAGCTGTACTACGGAGAAAACACGCATCATATAACGGAAGCTGTTTTTAAAGCAGCGGCCCGCGCGATATCCGAAGCAATCAGCCTGCGCGGAAGCGGAGAAGGGCAAATATTATCGGCTAAAGGAGTTTTGTAGTAATATGATTTTATTACCGGCAATCGATATTCTCGGCGGGGAATGTGTACGTTTGATTAAAGGGGAATACGGCACAGCCCATAAAGTCGCGGCAGATCCGATTCAAACGGCTCTTTCATTCAAAATGGCAGGTGCGGAATATATCCATATGGTAGACCTCGACGGAGCGAAAGCCGGAAAACCGGTAAACGGCGGGATATTTATTTCCGTGGCTTCCTCTGTCGGAATTCCGGTCGAATTGGGCGGAGGAATCCGCGATATGGAGACTATAGAATATTATATCAAAAACGGTATAAGCCGCGTTATATTAGGGTCAGCCGCGCTTTCCGATCCTTTGTTTTTAGCGGAAGCCGTAAAAGAGTTTGATGATAAAATAGCCGTCGGTATTGATGCGCGCGGCGGATTCGTCAG
Organism: Eubacteriales bacterium; assembly: GCA_031549925.1. GTDB lineage: Bacteria > Bacillota > Clostridia > Oscillospirales > CAG-272 > JAVBPA01. Next base: position 14,509 of record JAVBPA010000048.1, on the reverse strand, counting down.
CGTTTCCGGATGGACGGAAGATTCTGATATTGATTATATAGACTTCGCCCGGAAAATGGAACAAACCGGAGTAAAGAATATAATTTATACAAATATATCAAGAGACGGAACAAAAAAAGGCCCCGATAAAGAAGGACTTGCAAAATTATCGGAATCGGTTTCCTGCGATATTACGGCGAGCGGCGGAATAAGGGATATAAATGATATAATAGAACTCCGTGATATGAATTTATGGGGAGCAATTGCGGGTATGGCGATATACAGCGGTTCTCTCGATGTGAAACAGGCAATTGAAATTTTAAAATAATATTTTTATTTTATTGCGGACAAATATTCTGTTTCTGCTGAAATTTAAAATCAATAACAATTTAATCTAAAACATATATAAATAATTTTTATAACAAGAGGAAGGAAAAAATTTAAAATGGCAGCAATAAAAATAATACCATGCCTCGATGTAAAAGACGGAAGAGTTGTTAAAGGAATTAATTTTGTCGATTTGATCGACGTCGGTGATCCGGCTGAAAACGCAAAAATATATAACCAACAGGGAGCGGACGAACTCACATTTTTAGATATAACGGCTACAAACGAAAAACGCAAAACAATAATAGAAGTTGTTGAAAAGGTCGTCGGGGAAATAAACATTCCTTTGACAGTCGGAGGAGGAATACGCAATATTGATGATTTCGGCGATATATTAAAAGCCGGAGCAAGTAAAGTTGGAATTAATACTGCGGCAGTCATCGACCCTTCTATTATATCAAAAGCCGCGGAAAAATACGGCAGCAAATGCGTGGTTTCGGCTATCGACGCGCGTGTTGATCCGAATATGCCGAACGGGTATGGAGTATATATCAACGGCGGCAAAAAAGCGGCGGGAATAGATGCTCTGGTTTGGGCTAAAAAAGTTGAATCACTCGGAGCGGGAGAACTGCTTGTTACATCAATGGATGCGGACGGTACCAAAAACGGTTTCGATATTCCCCTTACAAAAATTATAAGCACGAATGTAGGAATCCCCGTAACAGCCTCCGGCGGCGGAGGAACTCTCGAACATTTTTATGAAGCGGTCAGTGAGGGAAAAGCTTCAGCAGTGCTTGCGGCTTCTGTTTTCCATTTCAGAGAGCTTAGCATCGGAGGCATAAAACAGTATTTGCAAAGCCGCGGTATTGAGGTGATTATTTGAAAGATAATATCATAACAATAGAGAACGGGCAGATACCGACTATAAATAAACCGGATGATACCGAACAAAATGATTTATCACGCTTTTTTTTAAAAAGCGAACTTATACCCGCAATAGTACAGGATCAAAACAGACAGGTTCTGATGCTTGCGTATATGAATGAAATTTCGCTTAATAAAACTCTCGAGAGCGGTATTACTTGGTTTTACAGCCGCTCAAGACAGGAGCTTTGGAATAAAGGCGCAACCTCCGGTCATTATCAGCATGTATTAGAAATTGCATATGACTGCGACTGCGATACTTTGCTTATCACGGTAAAACAGGACGGAGCGGCTTGTCACACAGGTGAATACACTTGTTTTTTCAGGACCTTATATAAAAAAAACACCGGGGAGAATTTTTAATGAACGATAAAATAATCAGTGATCTTTACGCGGTTGCGGCGGAAAGAAAGCTAAATTATGAAGAAGGATCTTATACCTGCTATCTTTATGAAAAAGGGCTTGATAAGATACTAAAAAAAGTCGGGGAGGAATGTGCCGAAACCATAATAGCCGCGAAAAACGGCAGCAATGAAGAATTGAAGCTGGAAATTTGCGATTTGATTTATCATATAATCGTTTTGATGAATGAAAGAGGCTTGCCTATTGAGGATGTATTGGGAGAACTCGAAATAAGATCGCAAAAAACCGGAAATTTGAAGCAAATAAAAAATATAGATAAAAATACATGAATATTTTCGCCCCTTATCCGGTAATAATATACTTGAGAGGGGTGATTTTTATAATTATCACAAGATATGTAAACGGAATAGCGGTCGGAGAAGAAGATCTTCACGCTGAAAATATTATCAGCAATATGATGTTTGACAATGTAGTCGAAAACACGGTAAAAACAGTCCGGTACCGCTTGACAAAATACCGGCAGAATAATATTGACAATGATGAAAACACAAATACAGATACAGATATGGATAATATTAATCAATTATTCGATATAAGCGGCGGTTGAGTGTTTTATTTCTTTGAATTAAATTATCATTGAATTTTCGCAGTACACAAAATTTTTATTGTTTTTTAAGACTTGGCATACAGTTTTATTTAAAGCTTAGCATACAGCGTGGCATACGGCGTTGTAGTATAACAATATTTAGAATAATACGTTTGACAGAAACAAATAAAATCTGTACATCCGATATTTAATTTGATGTAAAAGATTTATATTCAAGTTCTCATAAGGTTTATTTTAGAATTGTTTTACTGCAGCGCAATTTTTTATCGGAGAATTCATATGTTAAAACAAAAGGACAAAAAAATAAAAACCGCCGCTTTATATATACGCGTTTCAACCGATGCTCAGCGTGAGGAGGGTTATTCTATCGATGCTCAGAAGGAGATGCTTGAAGCTTATTGTACAAGCCGTCAAATCAAGCATTATAGTTTTTACATCGACGGAGGTTTCAGCGGCAGCAATACGGATAGGCCGGAACTTCAGCGGCTTATAAACGATGTTAAAAATTATGAAGTATCATGTGTTGTAGTATATAAGCTTGACCGTTTGTCACGCAGTCAGAAAGATACCCTGTATTTAATCGAAGATGTTTTTAATCCCGCTGAAACAGATTTCGTATCTTTAAACGAAAACATGGATACATCTACTCCGATAGGACGCGCTATGCTGGGAATAATGTCGGCTTTTGCTCAGCTTGAAAGGGAAACAATACGCGAACGTACACGTATCGGAATGAGAGAACGCGTTAAAAGCGGTTTATGGATGGGCGGAGGTAAAATACCTTTCGGTTATGATTATGACCGTGAAAAGGGTATTTTAATTCCTAATTCGGACGCGGATAAAGTAAAAAAGCTTTATAATTTGTATATTCGGGGCTGGTCTTTTGCCAGGATAGCAAGCGCGCTCGATTTGAAATATGAAAGGCTAGCCGAACAAATATTGCTGCGCAAAACAAATACAGGTATCATTTTATATAATGGAGTGGAATACAAAGGGCAGCATGAAGCGATAATTGACAAACAAACATATGATAATGCAATTGCTTTGTATTTGAAAAGGTCTAAAAAAGGCTTGATTACTTCTAAATCATTGCTTGCCGGATTGATAATCTGCGGAGTTTGCGGCTCTAAAATGAGATATCAAAAATGGGGGAAAAACGGGTATAAGATATATTGCTATTCGCAGGACATCGGTAAAAAAAATCTTTTCAGCGGTGAATGTGACAATAATAAAACATGGGCTGACGAAATTGAGGATATTATTATCAAGGATTTGTTTTCCGCGGCTTCTAAAAAAATAGATGAAAATATTAATGCCGCGGCTGATGATTATAATCTTGATTTGAAGAAACGGTTTGATGTTATCAGTAAAAAAATTAAAACATTATATAATTTGTATGCACAATCAGAAGATGAATTGCTGATTGAGACAATCGAAGAAAATAAAACGGAACTGGAAAAAATAAAAGCTTTGCTCGAAGACGAAAACAAAACTTTAAATGAATATAAAAAATCAAGAGAAACAGCAAAAGAAATTACTAATCTGAAAGAAGCCTGGGAATATATGACTACGGAAGAAAAACAATCGATACTGCGCCGGTGCATTGATAAAGTTGTTATAACATACGAAAAAGTTGATATATATTATATGTTTTAAATTCGGATGAGGATAAGAAGATATGGGGATGCGTTTGCTTTTTTTGAAAAAAAGCAACAAAAAACTTGTGACAACAGATTTTCACATCGATACATTCATCGGCACGGCATAGGTTGAAAATTTTACGTCAAGCTCCGTGTTAAAGTTATCAATAGCTTTTATCAGACCTATACATCCTACCTGAAATAAATCGTCAGGATTTTCATTTCTGCTCGAAAATCTTTGCAAAATGCTTAGAACAAGTCTTAAATTACAATCAATTAATGTATTTCGCGCGTTTACATCCCCGCTTTTTGTTTTAATTAATAAATCGAGTTTTTCTTCATCATTAAGTGTTTTTAATTTTGAAGTATTTACGCCGCATATTTCAACCTTGCTGTAATGCAAAATAAAACCTCCCTGCCATAGTAATACCTCATTTAAAGTATTACCATCGGCCGGAAGGTTATACATTCTAATTTTGTGCTAAGTTTTACGGTTTAGTAAATTTAATATTTATTGCGATACTAAATTATTAGAACCATCTTGAAATTGTGTAGTTGTTGTACCAGTTAAGTAAATACTGGATTACGCCCCATCCGAGACCTGTTTTAGCAGCGATAGGAGCAACTACTTCCGGAGCAACTTCTTCTTCAGCTTCTATTACTAAGGGAGCAGCTTCAAAGCTTATAGCACCGAATTTAAACACGCCTTTTGCCTGGAACGGATCAAGACGGAAACCTGTTACTGTGCCTTTCCATTCAGCGCATACGGAGGTATCTATTTCAACATATATCCAGCCGAATTCGTCTTTCGGGCATTTTGTTAAATCAACTTTGAAAGATGCTGCTTCGCTCCAGCCTATTGTTCCTGTTGTAAAGAAGAACTGGAAATTATTGCTTGAAGAGAAGTTTTTCATTCTGAAACGGATAAAATCTACGTTTGCAGCGTCAAAATTAACTTCGCCTGTGTAGTTCATGTAGGGGTCGCCGCCGTTTGATGAACCGTAAAGATAACCGTTTTCAACGAAGAGTTGTCCGACATTGCCGCTCTTTGAAAAAGGAGCTTCTGTAAGTCCGGCAAAATCAACATAGAAAACTGTTGAGGATGTTGACCAGAATATGATAGAATCAAAAGCAAATGTGCCTTCTGCTGAGAACGGGTCAAGACGGAAGTTTGTTATTGTGCCTTTCCATTCAGCGCATACAGATGTATCAAGAACTATTGTGTAATAACCGTCTTCGTCGGGTTCGTCCGCTGAATAATCGTAACGGAGAGAAGCAGCTTCACTCCAGCCGATTGTTTCTGTTGTAAAGAAGAACTGGAACGAATGATCAGTTGAATCCGCAGCAAATGTTAAAATTATGTAGTCAATCATGTCGGCAGACATTGTGAGACCGCCGGAATAAGGCATATGCGGGTCGCCGCCTGTGGATGTTCCGCAGAGAAGACCTTCTTCAATACGTAAGCCGTCAACGCCGTTCGATGTAAAGGGAACTTCTTCAAGACCGGAAAATTCGACTATCTTATATGGGAATCCGCCTATTTCTTCATCTTCAGCAAAAGCGGGTATCGCAGTTATAAGAAGGCAGGATATTAATAATATCGCGATTAAGCCTTTAGTTAGTTTTGACATGTGAAAAATAACCTCCTAAATAATGTGTTCTCATTATGACATTTTTTTTGTGATAAGTCAATATATAATCTACATCTTTACAATAATGTAACATGAAGGACAAATAAAATACATAATTTAATAAAAGATGGTATATATTATATATCTGTAAAATAGATGAAAAGAATCAGTAAACCAATACCATTTTGTGCAGAATATACATAGAAAGAGAGAAGGCTAAATGAAAATTATATGCTTCGGTGAAGTTATGCTCAGATTGAACCCGCCAGGATATGAACGGTTTGTTCAAACTTCTTCACTCGTTTACGGAATAGGAGGAGCGGAAGCTAATGTCGCGGTTTCGCTCGCGGGTTTCGGGTCAGAAGCCGTATTTATCACAAGTCTGCCGACCCATGAAATCGGGCAATCCGTCATTAATATGCTGCGTAAATGGGGTGTCGGCACAAATGAAATAGTTCGCGGAGGAAATCGGGTTGGGATATATTATCTTGAAAAAGGAGCTTCACAGAGAAGTTCAAAAGTCATATATGACCGCGCGTATTCGTCAGCAGCAGAAGCTGATCCCTCAGTTTATGACTGGAAAAAGATATTTTGCTATTCAGACTGGTTTCATTTCACCGGAATAACTCCCGCGCTCAGCGATAAAACGGCTAAAGCATGCCTAGAAGCTTGTGTTGCCGCAAAAGAAGCCGGAATAAAAATCAGCTGCGATTTAAATTACAGAAAAAATTTGTGGAACGCGCAAAAAGCAGGCGAGGTTATGAGTTCTCTTATGCCATATGTTGATTTATGTATAGCGAACGAGGAGGACGCAGAAAAAGTATTCGGAATAAAAGCCGAGGGAACGGATGTTGACCGCGGAATCGTTTCGGGTGAAGCATATAAAAGTGTTGCGAAGCAGCTTTCGGAAAAATTCGGAATCGAAAAAGTAGCGATAACTCTGAGAACAAGCCATACGGCGAACGACAATGACTGGGCGGGAATGCTTTATTGTTCAAAAGACAATAAATATTACTTTTCTCCCTCCTATTCGATACATATAGTAGATCGGGTAGGCGGAGGAGACAGCTTCGGAGGAGGGCTTATTTATTCGCAGTTATCGGGGAAAGACGACCAATATTCTATTGATTTTGCCGTTGCCGCATCCGCTTTAAAGCATACAATCGAAGGTGACTTCAATTGTGTAAGCATAAATGAAATAGAAGAACTAATGAAAGGCGGAGGTTCGGGAAGAGTACAAAGATAACCGTTTCCGGAAAATAAAGAGGAAAAAATCAAAAGCTTTTGCCAGGCTTTTCCGCGAAAAGCCGCTTTTTATTTAAAAAGCCGCGCGTCCCAGCTTCCCCAGCGTCCCCGCATCCCTAGTCCCCGTGCTACCACTCCGCTACGCTGCCGTCGGAGTGGCGGAGCAGGGGATTTTTCCATGCATGAGGATTTTTATTTTCTTCTATGACTAAATCACGGTTAACCTCCGCGCCTATACCGGGAACTGAGGGAATTTTAAACCAACCGTCGGAAAAATCGAAATCCGAGCGGTTTTTCACATAATCAAGAGGTCCGCCTAAAGGATTATGTCCTGTTCCGATAGCCTGTTCCTGTATTACCGCGTTGTGGCATGACATATCAATTTGAACACAAGCCATAAGGGCGAGCGGTCCGAGCGGACAATGCGGAGCGAGAGCCACATCATACGCTTCAGCCATTGCCGCTATTTTTTTAACTTCGGTAATTCCCCCGGCGTGAGACAAATCCGGCTGAAGAACATCGACGCATCCGTCTTCGAGCAATTTTTTAAACTGCCATTTTGTAAAAACTCTTTCTCCCGTAGCGATCGGAACTGCCGCTACACGTGCAATTTCGCGGAAATCCTCCCAGTTGTCGCAGAGAACAGGTTCTTCGACGAACAATAAATCAAACTGTTCAAGCTTTTTTACCAAAACCTTTGCCATCGGCTTATGCACGCGCCCGTGGCAATCGACACCAACTCCGAGCTTGCTTCCGCAAACACGCCTTATCTCCGATAAATTATCGAAAAGAGGCTGCATTTTATCATATGTATCGATATACTGCAAATAATCTACAGCTCCGATTTTAATTGCCGTAAAACCTTCGTCCATACGTCTTTTCGCATCGGCGGCAATAGCTTCCGGACTTCCTCCGCCCACTGCCGCATACATTTTCACCTTATCACGCACGCGTCCGCCCAGCAATTCATAAACCGGAACTCCGAACCTCTTTCCCCGTATATCCCAAAGAGCCTGGTCAATACCTGATATAGCACTCATCATAATACCGCCTCCGCGGTAAAAGCCGCCGCGGTAAAGCATTTCCCAAATATCCTCCACTCTCATCGGATCACATCCTATAAGAGAGGGGGTTACTTCTTCAACCGCAGTTTTCACGGTAGCCGCGCGTCCCTCAAGAATCGCTTCTCCCCAGCCGGTGTAACCGTCGTCTGTTGTGATTTCAAGAAAGCACCATCTCGGACGTACAAGATAACATTCTATACCGGTGATTTTCATTTTCCGTTCCCCTTTTGTAAATTATTTCAGCAGCCGTATTAAAACAGCTTTTTGTACATGGAGACGATTTTCGGCTTCGTCAAATATTTCAGCCGCGTGAGCTTCGAATACTTCCGAGGTAATTTCTTCCCCTCTGTGAGCGGGCAGGCAATGCTGAACCATTGCGTCTGCTTTCGCGTAAGACATTAATTTTTCATCCACGCAATACCCGCGGAAAGCGTCAAAACGCTGCGCCGATTCCTCTTCCATACCCATTGAAGTCCAGACATCGGTGCAAACTACATCGGCTTCGGAGGCGGCTGCGTAAATATCATCTGTCAAAACAAATTTATCTCCGTAGGCTTTTGCGAATTCAAGCACATTTTCATGAGGGCGGTAACCTTCTGGGCAGGCGACCGAAATAGACATACCGGCTGTTAAGCATCCGACGATCAGCGAATTTGCCATGTTGTGACCGTCTCCGATAAAAGCGAGTTTGCGTCCCGCAAGATTTCCTTTGTATTCGCGGATTGTCATAAGATCCGCAAGTATCTGACAAGGGTGAGCGTAATCGGTGAGTCCGTTTATTACCGGAACTGTACCGTATTTTGCGAGATTTTCAGCTTCGCTGTGGGCGTATGTGCGTATCATTATAGCATCGACATATCTTGATAAAACTCTTGCCGTATCCTCAATAGGTTCTCCTCTTCCGATCTGCAAGTCACGGGAAGACAAAAACAGAGCATTTCCCCCGAGCTGATACATACCCGTTTCAAAAGATACCCTTGTACGTGTTGACGATTTTTGAAATATCATGCCGAGAGTCTTTCCCGCGAGAACTTTATGTTCAATTCCGTTTTTCAATTCAAATTTCAATTGAACGGCTAAATTTAATATATCGTTGATATCCGCCGCATTTAAATCACTCATTGCCAAAAGATGACGTTTCATTATATATATCTCCTAACTGTTGTATTGGTTTCAAATCGTATTTTTTAAAACAGAAACTAAAATATTTATTCCATCCGTTAATTCATCATCGGAAATATTCAAAGGAGGAAGCAGTCTTATTACATTGTTCCCGGCTGTCAAAACGAGCAGACCCGCATCCGCCATTTTATGTGCGTAATCCTTATTTTTAAAGTCTTCTTTCAATTCAAAGCCTATCATAAGTCCGCAGCCGCGTATATTTTTTACACATTCCGGAGCGGCTTCAGCCACCGCTTTTTTTATTTTTCCGCCTTTTTGTATAACGGATTCCAGAAAAGCAGAATTGCTCACGCGGTCTAAAACCTCGCAGGCAGCGGAAGCGGCTACCGGATTACCTCCGAAAGTGCTTCCGTGATTGCCGGAACCCATGACAGAAACACATTTTTCACCGCAAAGGAAAGCTCCTATCGGAAAACCCCCTCCAAGCCCTTTCGCAACTGTTATAATATCAGGCTTTATATTGAAATGCTGGTGTGCAAACATTTTACCCGTTCTTCCGATACCGGTTTGTATTTCATCAAAAATGAGAAGCATATCATTTTTTTCGCATATTTCAGCTAAATATGAAGCGTAGTCCGCATCCATTAAGTTAACTCCGCCTTCACCCTGAATCAATTCGGCTAAAACAGCGCATACCCCGCCTTCCGAAACAGCGTTTTCAAGAGCTGTTTTATCATTCATCGGCACATGTATAAATCCTTTGGTAAAAGGTCCGAACAATGTGTGAAAAACATCCTGACCTGTCGCGGCAAGCGTAGTTACTGTTCTTCCGTGGAACGAATCGGTAAGCGTTATTATTTTATACCGGTTTTCTCCGTATTTATCATAGCTGTATTTGCGCGCCGTTTTTATTGCACCCTCGTTTGCTTCCGCACCGCTGTTTGAAAAAAACACTTTCTTCATTTGTGAAAGCTGTACGAGCTTTTCGGCTAAACCCGCCGTAACGGGGGATATATAATAATTTGAAATATGCTGGAATTTTTTTATTTGATCCGTGACGGCGGCTATAAAACCCTCGTCGCACCAACCGAGTGAATTTACCCCTATTCCCGATGTAAAATCTATATATTTTTTACCGTTGAGATCGGTAAGGGTAGATCCGAGGGCGGACTGCACCGTTATATCATAACGCGCGTAAGTGGGGAGAATATACTCCGCATCAAGAGCGCGTGCCATATCGTGTGTCATAAATTATTTGATTCCTTTCGCTAAAATAAATTCTCCGGCATCAGCCAGCCCGGGTTCTGTAAACATTTTGTTTTCCGTATAAAGCAAGGTTTCCCATGCGGTTTTGTCGGAAGAAGCAATCTCCGCGTTTTTTTTCTGACCGGTTATAACAGACGGGGCAGATCCTAAAACTATGTCGGAAAGTCCTGTTTTTTCCATTATACTGTAAATTTCATTTGAGGTAAAGAAATACCTCCTGGGATGGGAAGCCCCCGGCCAATCGGTTTCCTCACCAGTTTCCGCAACAGAATAAATTCCCCATTTTTCGGGATTACCCCAAAAGTCGTTAAAAGGAATACGCGACTCGGAAGCCGCCGACTTTAACAATCCCGCACGCGAATTTACACTAAGTATAATAATTCCTCCGTGTTTGGCGACACGGTAAAGCTCACGCATAGCGGCCATCAAACCGGTATGCAGATAATTCAAAACCGCTCCGTAACATATGACAATGTCAAAGCTGTTTGAGGGAAGCATTTCCATATTGGTTACAGACGAATTTATATAATAAGCTTCAAATCCGTTTTCGTTCATCTTCCTCTCGGCGATATCAAGCTGTACTTTTGATATGTCAAGCAGTGTCATACGGCAGCCGTTTTTTGCTCCCTGAATAGAAAAGCGGCCGCATCCGCAGCCGGCATCCAGTATATTTATACCGGATTTCAGATGAGGCGATAAAAACCACATATGACAATTGTATATTATTCGTCCGTACGCGGTCGATTCAAGCCTTTCCCATTCACGTTCACCGTAGCTGTCGTAAAAAAGCGATACATTATCATACATATGTATTTTTTACCTCTTTCTTTTTTACTTCTTTTCTTACTAATTTATTTACAAAAACAAATCAGAACCGGAAGATAAGCGGTTTATAAAAACACTCCGCGAATCTTCCCGTTTATTTATAAAAATTTATATTAATCTTTTACGAACATAGTTCCGATACCTTCATCGGAAAACATTTCAAGCAGGATAGAATGGGGAATACGCCCGTCAATTATACATGTGTGTTCAATGCCGTTCATAACAGCGTCAAGACAGCAGTTGACTTTGGGAATCATTCCTCCGCTGATAACTCCGCTTTTGGTGAGAGAATCAACTTCGCTTGCGCGCACGATCGGAATAAATGTGTCTTCATCGCGGACATCGTACATCAGTCCGCGTACATCGGTCAGTAAAATAAAATTCTGCGCTCCGAGAGCCACGGCAATTTTTGAAGCCGCAATATCGGCGTTGATATTGTATACGGGATTTTTATCTTCTCCGTAAGTATCGCATCCGAGCGCGATTGTCGAAACAACGGGTATATAGCCGCTTTTTAGGTTTGCGGTTATAATAGATGGATCAACAGAAAAGATATCCCCGACATAACCGTAATCCTCATCTGTGCCGCCGAGCTTCTTTGCGCGGATTAATCCTCCGTCGAGTCCGCAAAGACCTACGGCGCGCCCGCCTATCCGCTGAATTTTGTTTACTAAATCCTTATTGGTTTTTCCCGCGAGAACCATTTGAACAACTTCGATGGATTCTTCATCCGTGTAACGCAAACCGTTTATGAAACGGCTTTCTTTTCCTAAACGCTTTAAGGTGTCGGTAATTTCGGGACCTCCGCCGTGAACCAGTACGACGTTTATTCCTACGCATGTTAGAAGTACTATATCCGATATAACAGCTTCACGCAGACCTTCGCTTAACATAGCGTTTCCGCCGTATTTTATTACAACTGTTTTTCCCGTATATTTTTGTATGTACGGGAGGGCTTCTGTCAATACCTGGGCTTTATCATAATTTGATACGAACATGTTAAAAATAACTCCTTATAGATTGCTGATTATTTTATTATAATAGTATCCGAAATTAGCTTCTGTAATCGCCGTTTATACGTACATATTCGTAGCTCAAATCGCAGCCCCAGGCGGTTGCGCAAAAATCGCCGTCTTTCATATCGATATCAATATATATATAATTGCAGGAAAGTATTTTTTTAGCCTCATCCTCATCAAAACCAAAGTCACGCCCGAAATCGCAGACCTGAACAGATCCGGCTTTTGAACGGAAGGAAACAGAAACAAGCTCCGGTTTAAAATCGATTCCGCTGTAACCGAGAGCGCATAAAACACGTCCCCAGTTGGCATCCGCGCCGAATATAGTTGTTTTTACAAGTGATGAATTTATAACGGATTTAGCCAGCTTTTTAGCACCGTTTAAATCGCGGAAATTACAAACATTACATTCGATCAGTTTGGTTGCGCCCTCTCCGTCGGCAGCGACTGAACGGCACATATGCAAACAAAGAATGTACAGAGCTTCCCTAAAATCGCGGTAAGCTTCGTTTTCGCATTCAATCAGAGCCGCGCCTGATAAGCCGGAAGCCATAACTGAAACCATGTCGTTCGTACTTGTGTCTCCGTCGATTGAAACCATATTAAATGTATCGGCTACAACCTCGTGAAGCGCGCGGTCCAGCATTTGAGAAGATACCGAAGCGTCGGTGGTAATAAAACCGAGCATTGTCGCCATATTCGGTTCAATCATACCCGAGCCTTTGCATATTCCGCCGAGTTTGATTGTTTTATTCCCGTTTGTGTATTCGAGGGCGTATTCCTTTTTCTTTGTGTCTGTCGTCATTATGGCAATTGCCGCGCTTTCGCTTGCTTCCGGTGTATAACCGAGAGCCGCTGTTAATTCCCCTATACCGTTCAGTATCGGTTCAATAGGCATCGGAACTCCGATGACTCCGGTTGAGGCGACAATTATCAATTCTTCCGGTATACCGAGAGCCGCCGCGAGGGAAGCGCAGGTTGCGTTTGCTTTTTGATAACCGTCGGAAGTACATGTATTGGCATTCCCGCTGTTGCAGATAACCGCCTGAGCCAATCCGCCGCTGAGGTGAGCGCGGGTTACTCCTATCGGAGCTGAAAAGAAGCGGTTTGTCGTATAAACTGCCGCTGCGTTGCAGGGAATATCGGCAGCTATACAGGCAAGATCGCTTTTTGATTTGTTTTTGCGGAGACCGCAGTGTATACCTGATGCGCGGAATCCTGCCGGAGCGGTGACTCCGCCTGAAATAAGTTTTATTTCCATATTCAATATATACCTGAAATAATAAATTTTTTTACATAAAAACACGCGTTAATTTTAAATTGAATTAGTAATGGCAAAACGCGGAAAACCGACGTTTGAAAACTGTTCTTAAAAAATCGAAGGAGTAAAATCAAGCGCCGTTTTTTCTTCGATTGAAAAGCGGATGTTCATGTTCTGGACAGCCTGACCCGCCGCGCCTTTAACCATGTTATCAATGCAGGAACAAATTATAAGTGTCCGCGTATGGCTGTCTGAATGGAGAGAAATATCGCAGAAGTTTGAAGCGCGTACATTTTTAATATCCGCATATCCGCCCTCTGGCAGGACGCGGACAAAATATTCGTTTTTGTATGCGTTTTCATAACACAAACGGACTTCGCCCGCTTCTACTCCGTTTTTTAAATGGCAGTATATTGTTTCTTCGATACCCCGGTTTACCGGAAGCAAATGCGGAACGAATGTTATTTTAATATCTTCCCCCGCTATTTCACCGAGCGTTTGTTCTATTTCCGGCGTGTGGCGGTGCTGTCCCGCTTTGTAAGCCGAAAAAGCTTCGTTTGCCTCTGGATAATGCGTATTTTGCGTAAGACCTCTTCCCGCTCCCGTAACGCCCGATTTTGCATCGATTATTATATTGCTTTTCTCCGTTTCGATCAATCCGTTTTTTAAAGCGGGATATAAGCCCAAAGCCGCCGCCGTCGGATAACAGCCGGGATTTGCGATTATGTTTTTATTCCCAATTTTTTCCCTGTGAAGTTCCGGTATCGAATAAACCGAAGAAGAATGAAGAGCAGGATACGCAAAATCAACTCCGTACCATTTCTTATATATCTCTCCGTCGTTTAATCTGAAATCCGCTCCGAGATCTATTATAACTTTGCCGCGCGAAATACATTTATCAGCTATTTCCTCTGATAACCCATGGGGAAGAGCGGTGAAAACCACATCGGAACCGGCGATAACTTCATCGGCGGAAACGAGTTTCATATCACATATTTTTGCGAGATTCGGATAAATTCTTGAGATAATCTGCCCTTCAAACGAAACGGAGGAGACAGCGGAAATTACAGCCTCGCTGTGAGAAGATAAAATCCGTATAAGCTCAACACCTGCGTATCCTGTAGCTCCGATAATACCCGCTTTGATTTTATCTTTCATTTTGAAAACTCCTCAATAATTTCGTCAAGCCTTGAAATTTGTTTTAACACCGAATCCAAAGCGGGTCCTCCGGCGGAT
>JAVBPA010000009.1:0-26252 GCA_031549925.1 Eubacteriales bacterium | reverse complement strand
AAAAAATTGATTTACAAAATATAAGATGAAATAACTCAGCACCATTCCGCCTATTCTGAATTTCCTGAAAAACTGACCCATAGATATTGCGGCATATATCATCATGTATTGCGTAAAACACGCTATTATAACATATAATACTACCATTACTATAAATCCAGCCAAATTGTTGTTATACAACCCGATTGCTATCAATTCATTCCTTATAACATCTAAAAATCCCCCTATGTCATTGAATATACCCTTATAATAAGCAAGAATAAAAATTGAAAGCAAAGCGGCTACTACACTGCTTACCGTCCATATAAAAGAGTTTACCAGTTTCGCTAATATATGATATTCTGTTCTGACCGGCAGCATATGCATTAAATAACCTTCGTCACGCGTTAAATTTTTTTCGAATCTTAAAATTAACAAAACCGCAGTGACTGCAAACGAAGCTATTAATATAAATACATATAAAATTGTAAAAAAGGATTCCAGCATGGAAAAGATCTGGCTAGTTTTTATAAGCAAATTGGAAACTTTCAGGATTACAGATAATCCGATAACACTACAATACAAAAATAGCAGCAAAGTATATGTGCAGCGCAATTCGTATTTAATCAATTTTCCTAACATCTGAATTCCTCCCTAAAAAGTTGATCAACTGACATACCCTTTTTTTGTCTTATATCATCGACAGACATAGCAAGCGAAATTTTACCTTTTGAGATAAAAAAAGCATCATCCAATATACGTTCTACATCCGCTATAATATGAGTTGAAATCAAAACCGCAGCATTTTCATTATAATTTGTTATTATTGTGTTTATAATATAATCGCGGGCAGCAGGGTCAACTCCTCCGATAGGTTCGTCGAGCAGATATAATTGCGCGTCCCGGCTCATAACGGCTATAAGCTGTACTTTTTCTATTGTTCCTTTTGACAAAGTGCTGAGTTTTGCGGTTTTATCGATAGATAATCTATCAAGCATTCTATCAGCACGTTCGATGGAAAAATCGGTATAAAAGCTGCTGTAAAGCTTAATTATTTCGGAAACCTTTAAACGTTTATCCAAAAATGTTCTTTCGGGAAGATATGAAACTATACGTTTTGTTTCGATTCCCGGTTTATGGCCATCGATCAATATTTCTCCGCTTTCCGGGGTTAACAGACCGGCAATCAATTTTATCAATGTAGTTTTGCCGCTTCCGTTAGGTCCGAGCAAACCTGCTATGCGGCCTCTCGCAAGCTTTATATCGAGTTCATCCAATATTTTATTTATTCCGGTATAACGCTTAACAATTCCTTTGCAATTTAAAACATAATCATCGTTATTATCTTGGGGACGGTTTTTGACCGTACCGAAAACATCATACATTTACATCAGTCTCCTTTATTATATTAATAGCTTCTTCTTTTGAATAACCGTACTGTGTCATAATTTCTAAAAATTCCAAGGCATAACGGCTTACAATTTGTTTTCGCAATTCGTTTATCTTTTCTTTGTCGGTTGTTATGAACCGCCCTGCCGTACGCTGTGTTACCACTATTTCCAATTCTTCAAGTTCTGAAAAAGCCCGTTGCATTGTATTAGGATTAACTTGAGCTTCAAGTGCTAACTCCCTGACTCCCGGCATTTTTTCTCCCGTTTTATATATACCCGATATTATCCGAAGTTCCAGCTGTTCTATTAATTGTATATAAACCGGCCGGTCGTTTTTAAATTTCCATTCCAATTTATTGCCCCCTTTCATTTTTTAATACTGTATTATTGAACTAATACAATTATACAGTTTATGTTTGTTTTGTCAAGTACTTTTTAAAATATTTTTTTTATTTTATTTTATATATTGTACGTGATATAATTTGTTGGTATAATAGAAAAAATATATATTATTAATTATAAAATATTACGGAGTTGTTTCAGTGTATAAAATCACATACAAACGTTATTTAAATCCGCAGGTTGTTCAAATGAAAATATTAGCCCCCAGAATCGCTTCGAAAGCGCAGGCGGGGCAATTTATTATATTATGTCCGAATGAGAAATCAGAAAGAATCCCGCTCACAATCAACGATTCCGATGTGCAGACCGGAGAAATTACAATTATTTATCAGATGGTAGGAGCTACCACAAAATTTCTCGGAACATTGGAAACAGAAGAATATATTTCTGACATCGCAGGTCCTCTGGGACGCCCGTCCGAACTTGAGGGTTATAACAGAGCCGTTGTTATAGGCGGAGGATTAGGCTGCGCTATAGCATATCCGCAGGCGAAAAAACTTCACAGATTAGGATGCAAAACCGATATTATCGCCGGTTTCCGTTCTTCTGATTTGATTATATTGGAAGATGAAATGAAAGAACAGTGTAATAAATTGATTGTAACTACCGACGACGGCTCAAACGGCAATAAGGGTTTTGTAACCGATGCTTTGCGCAGCGAAATAACAAACGGAGCGGAATACGAGCTTGCGGTTGTAATCGGTCCTGCGGTTATGATGAAATTTGTCGCTAAACTAACCGAAGAATATAAAATAAAAACCATGGTAAGTTTAAACCCGATAATGATAGACGGAACAGGAATGTGCGGCGGATGCCGTGTAACTGTCGGAGGAAAAGTGAAATTCGCTTGTGTTGACGGTCCTGATTTTGACGGTCATCAGGTTAATTATGACGAATTAATAACACGGAACAAATCATATATAGAAGCGGAAAATCACGCTTGCCGTATGTTCGGGGAGATAAATAAAAATGCCTAATATGCAAAAAAATAAAACAGAAATGCCTCATCAGCCGCCAGAAACAAGAAATAAAAACTGGAATGAGGTCGCGCTCGGTTATACAGAGGAAGACGCTTTGAACGAAGCCAAAAGATGCTTGAACTGTAAAAACCGTCCCTGCGTTGAAGGTTGTCCGGTTTTTGTAAAAATTCCGGATTTTATTTCTGCCGCCGCCGAGGGCGATTTTGGAAAAGCTTACTCGATTATAAAAGAAACAAATTCCCTGCCTTCGGTTTGCGGCCGTGTATGCCCCCAGGAAACTCAATGCGAAAGCAAATGTGTGAGAATAAAAAACGGGGAAAGCGTCGGTATCGGAAGGTTGGAACGGTTCTGCGCTGATTGGGCAGCTGATAATAATTACCGCTGTGCTATAACAAATACACCGCCCAACAACAAGCGAGTGGCGATTTTAGGAAGCGGACCCGCTTCTCTTACCTGCGCCGGTGAATTGGCAAGACACGGATATGATATTACAATTTTTGAAGCTCTGCATAAAGCGGGCGGAGTTTTAACATATGGTATTCCGGAATTTCGGCTTCCGAAATCAATTGTCGAACGTGAAATTAACGATTTGAAAAAAAACGGCGTGAAAATTGAAGTAAATACAATAATAGGGCGGACTATCACCGTCGACGAATTGTTTGATGAAGGATTTTGCGCCGTATTCATCGGCAGCGGAGCCGGTTTGCCTTTGTTTTTGGGAATCGAAGGAGAAAACAGTGTCGGAGTTTACAGCGCGAATGAATATTTAACACGCGTAAACTTAATGAAATCATACAGAGAGGATTATGCCACTCCTGTACGCGAAGGAAAATCGGTTGCGGTTGTCGGCGGGGGGAATGTAGCGATGGACGCCGCGAGATGCGCAAAACGTCTCGGAGCTGATAAGGTATATATTGTTTACAGACGCGGTCTTGAAGAAATGCCTGCGAGAACCGAAGAAATACATCATGCGGAGCAGGAAGATATAATATTCAAATTGCTTTGCAATCCTGTTAAAATAAACGCGGATAATAACGGAAGCGTAAAGTCTATGACTTGTATAAAAATGGAGCTAGGCGAAAAAGATGAATCCGGGAAACGGTCTTTTCTTCCCGTTGAAGGAACGGAATTTGAAATTGAAGTTGATACGGTTATTGTAGCTATCGGAACAAGCCCTAATCCTTTGATAAAATCGACAACTCCCGGACTTGAAAGCGACCGGCGCGGATGTATTGTTACATCGGACGGGGTAAGCACTACCAGAAAAGCTGTCTGGGCGGGCGGGGACATTGTTACGGGCGCGGCAACCGTAATTTTAGCGATGGGAGCCGGGCGTCAGGCAGCGCAAAAAATACACGAATATTTATCAAATGAAAAATAACGCTTAGTAAAAAAAAAGGTATGTACACAAAGAAACGGTTGTACATACCTTTTATTTAAAACAAGGAATTACGAAGAAACGGCCGCTTTTGAAAAAGCTCCGCAAAACTTTTAAAAAAGCAGATAGTTTCCGTTTTTTATTATTTCGGCAAAGTCTTTTGTTGCGGTTATTTTAATATCTGTATAAATCCCAGCAAGAGGACGCCCGGGTCCCGAATGATTGTCGGAACCATGGAATTTTTTTTTCGAATAGCTTTCGGCATACCAGTCAGCCCGTTCATTAACATCGTCTTTCATTGAAGCGTTTAACGTTTCAACAGCGTCTATACGCATAGGATTTAAATGTATCATCGGTATATAATCCGCTGTTCTGAACGGATGAGCGTGTACTATGGCGGCTCCGTCGGCTCTTGTTTTGTCTAAGTATTCGTTTAAAGACCAAGTCATCATATCACTGTGATCATAAAGCCAATTTTCGTCCAAACCGTATGTAAGAAAATCCGCACCCTGATATGAATATTCCCAGCCGAATAATACTTCAATTCCGATTTTTTTTCCGGCTGCATGAGCGTTTTGATACCCGAGACAAAACAAATCAATACTTTTATCCCACGCAAGACCGCGCGGAACCGTTGTATTTCCGTTTAAAAAATGATCTGTTACGACAATTGCGGAATAACCGGCACTATAATAAAATTCCGCTAAATCATTTCCGCTTATAATGCTGCAGCGCGATACTTCGGATGTATGGCAATGCGTTTCTGTTTTATATATAAAATTTTTTTCTTGCATATAAATTTATATAAATATACGGTTTCAATGCGTATCTGTATGCAAAATAAATTTACGTATAGGTTTGCAAACTGCATATGCAACTACCGCCGCTATTATAAGCTCCAAAACACCGTTTGTTCCGACTACACCCATTAACAACCCGATAAGAATATCATAGCTTAAACCGAGTGATTCGGCATAAAGGCGGCCGAAAAATAAATATATTCCGCCCAAAACAAAAACAGTATTTACAAGCGAACCGCAAACGCTTGCTATTATATAAGAAAGTGTATCTAATATTTTGGATTTTCCAGCATAATAATTTATCGCTTTAAATAAAAGACCCGCGCTTGTCCCGATAAGTATACGCGGAACGAAACATATAACAAGGCTCAGCGCGTTTCCGGGCGCGTGAAAAGGAGTAAAAACAAATGCAATTGCCGGATTAGGGGGCATAAAGCTCCATACTATAAATGAAAACAGCCCCGCAAAAAATCCCATTAAAGAACCCGCACCTACGCCCAAATTTATAGCGGTTATTATAACCGGAATATGTGCGATTGTAGCGACAAGCGGTCCTATCGGAATTGAACCGAGAGGAGTAAAACATATGATAGCCAGAATCGCCAGCAATATTGAAAATTGTGTTAAAAATAATATTGATTTATGTCTTAACATCATTTGATGATTGCTTTTCTTTTGCATAATGACCTCCTGAAAAAATATGTGTATATAATTTTATATGATAAGCAGATTTATGTCAATAATTTATTTACATAAAATTATAATAAATATTCATAAATAAATTAATAATTATAACCTAATAAAAAATCCGGAATCGCTTTGATCTGTAAAACCTCCTGCGGGATTAACATTTTCAGTTCTAATTGCGAAAAAATTTTGTTTTCCGAAATTGTGAACTAAAATTTTAAGATCTCGTAAAAAGTTTATTGTCAACGCGTATATCCGGATATTTATAAAATGTATTACATATTTTTCTTCAGTCTTTCAAGCGCGCCTTTTTCCAGTCTTGAAACCTGAGCCTGGGATATTCCGATTTCTTCGGCAATTTCCATTTGTGTGCGCCCTTTGAAGAATCTCATATTAATAATGTTTTTTTCTCTGTCGTTTAACTTTTTCATCGCTTCTCTTAAAGCAATATCATCAAGCCATGTTTCATCAGTATTATTAACATCGCTGATTTGATCCATGACAAACATAGCGTCCTCTTTGCCGTCTCCCCAAACGGGATCGTATAATGATATAGGCTCGATAATGGATTCAAGGGCTTCGGTTATATCCTCTTTTTTTGCCGGTATTTCGTTGTTATTTAAATATTCCGTAATTTCTTCGATTGTTGCTTCTCGTCCGTTTTTTCTTGATAATACTTCGCGTGCGGAAAGAGCTTTATATGCCAGATCACGCATAGAACGGCTGACCCTTAAAGTATTATTATCACGTAAATACCTTCTTATTTCACCTATTATCATCGGCATGAATGTTCCTGTATGAAATACATTTTGGAATTAAGTTATTATACATTTATTAATTTGTTTATGTGTTGACTTTATTCTTTATATATAGTATAATGAGTAATTAATTGAATAAACTTTATTCACATAATATTAAAACATTTTATTATTACACTCTGAAACGGGGATGTTATTGGTGATAAATCATAATAATAATGATTCCGCAAAAAGCACAAATCATGGGATAATTATTGCTTTAATAGTTTCTATGCTTTTAATAGCAGGAACAGCTATAACTCTCATAGTCAATAATATTCAGGCTGTAAATTATATAAACAATCAGGTTGAAGATGTATTAACAGATTCTGCGGAAATGCAGTCGTATAATATAGAATCCGCAATTGAAAACCAGTTCGCGCTGCTGAATTCAATTATAACAATGATTGACCCTCATGCAAATGATGACTTTGTTAAATATACATCAAGACTATCAACAGTGATAAGCAAATCTCATTTTGATAAAATCGCAATTGTTTCAAGTGACGGAACAGCGTATTTTAATGACAACACAAAACAAAACGTTTCAGAATCCGCATATTACAAAAAAGCCGCAGAGGGAAACCGTGCCGTCGAATGTATTAAAAACGGAAATACCATCGGAACAACTTCCATATATTTATCTGTACCGTATATCAATTATGAAGGCGAAAAATTTGTTATTTTCGGAATAGCCGATAAAACATACATACAGGATATTATAAAGCTTGAATTATATGAAAGACGCGGTTATACATATATATGCGACCAAAACGGGAACGTAATAATAGAAAGCAGCAATGTAAACTATATTACCTCAAGCTCTAATATATTTAATGTTTTGGATGCGGTAAAATACGGAAACGGTTATTCTGCCGAGAAATATCTTTCAAATCTGAAAGCCGGGAATTCCGGTACTTTTAACATTGATATGGGCGACGAAAGAACGCGCTTTGTTGTATTCAAACCGATTGAAAACTTGAATTTATACGGTCACAAATGGTTCATAGTCAATGCTATACCGGGTGATATTATAGAAGCGGAAGTGACAACACAAAAAAACAGCGGATTTATTTTGACAGCAATAACGACAAGCTTTGCTTTATGTGCGATTTTTCTTGTTGTTTTACGTGAAAAACAATTCCGCGATGTTTTAAACAAAGAAACCGATCATCTTCGTATAAGTATCAGAGAATCGGAAATAGCTATCCGCAGAAGCGAAAAAGCTGTCGGAAATTACGATTTTGACGGACATATTTTAAAAATATCATCTTCGTTCGCTACCCAGAACGGTTTACCGGATATCATGGCAGACATACCTAATTCGCTTTTTGATAATGATATTATCGCGGAAGAGAGTATCGAGGATTTCAAAAAGTTTTGCAATGATATGAACAGCGGAATTCCGGACGGTTTGGCTATATTGCATATAGTGACTTCCAAAAAAGATAATATATGGCTAAAGATTACCTACGATACAATATTTGATTACCGTAATAATCCGCTTCGCGCAATCATTGTTTTAGAAAATGTAACCAGAATCAGAGAAATGGAAATCGCATACGAAAAGTGGAGACAATCAATTGAATCTATCCCCTATAATAAATTCGCCCTTTTCGAATATAATCTGACAAAGGATGTATCGGAAAGCACCGAGGGAAATCTGCTCGATGTAAAATTCATAGCTGAAATGGATAATTTTAATAACCGCACCATTTATATAACAAACCATTATATTTATGAGGAGGATAAAGAAAATTATCATCTCGTTATGAACCGCGAAAAATTAATTTCGGCATATTACGCGGGATCATATTCGTTTAAAAGCGAGCTCAGGATACTAGACAAAAACGGCAGTCCTATTTGGATCAGATTATCGATTCAGCTTGTGGGTTATTCAAATTCCACAGATATTAAAGCTTATATTTTATTTGAGGATATAAACGAAACAAAGCTTGAGGAACTTGAAATAAAACAACGTTCCGAGGAAGATCCGCTTACCCATTTGTTAAACCGTTCCGCTTTTATCGAGAAAATCAATAATATATTATCCGTTTCATCAACCGAAAACCAGCATGCTCTGTTTATGATAGATATTGACAATTTTAAATTGGTAAACGATACTTTGGGACACGGAGCGGGAGATAAAGTATTAGTTGATATAGCACGTTATATACGTTCGGTACTCCGCGCAAAAGATTTGATAGCGCGTATAGGCGGCGATGAATTTATGATTTTTCTGCTCGATATTCCGTATGAAACGGCAATAGAAAAGAAAGCAAGACAAATATGCGAATGTATCCACAGAAAAATCGGGGATTCTGTTGTCATTTCCGCCAGTATCGGTATTTCTATTTATCCTAAAAACGGTATGATTTTTGAAGAATTATATGAAAAAGCGGATATCGCACTCTATAATGTAAAACAAAATAATAAAAATAATCTGGCTTTTTACTATGATTCTATGACTCAAAAAAGAAATTTTGAACCCGGTGAAATTTCAAACGAAAATAAAAACGGAAATTCCGGCAAGCTTGAAAAAACAAAGCCGTTAATATTATTAGTGGATGATGACAATGTCGGGCGCGAAATTATAAAAGATATGTTAAGCGAAGAATTTTTGATTATCGAAGCCAAAAACGGATATGAAGCAATGCAGCATATACGCCGTTACGGGGATAATATTTCATTGATATTGCTTGATATAATCATGCCGGGAATTGACGGATTTGATATTTTGAGGCATATTAAAGAAAACCGCAAAGTAAACGAAGTTCCTATTATAATTATAACAAACAATGACGATGAAGAACTGGAATTTCACGCAATTGATCTCGGAGCCGCTGATTTTATCCGTAAACCCATCGATTTGAGAATATTAAAACGGCGTATTGTAAACTTAATAACTATAAATGAAAATACCAAGCTGCGTATTCAAAACAATTATCTGAAACAACAAAGCGAAGAAGAAAACCGTTACAAGTATATATTAAACAGCGCGGAAATATTTGTTGTCGAATATGACGGCGGCAGTGAAACTTTTAAATATGACCAGTATATAAATGAACATGTAAGCGGTGCTTACGACGATCGTTCCCTTTGGAAGATACTGCGTGATGATTCCGTCGCCGAAATTTCGGAAATAGAAAAACTCCGTGAAAAGTTTTATTTGCTTGTTAGGGAACAATCACTGACAAGAGAAACATTAAATATTAAGCTTCGCGCTCCAAACGGAGATATGCGTTTATACAGAGCGGTAATTGTACGCTGGCAGGATGAATTATATACTAAAAATAAATATATTATTACTTTTACTTTGCAATAGAATTTAAATTTACAGCTGAAATTATTTGCGAAAAAACTCCGGCACGATTCGGTTTAAACGATTGTGCCGGAGCTTCTTTATTTATATAGATTTTTGCCATTATTTAGTATAGTTCATATTAACCGATGAAAAAGTATTTTCATTTACAATATTAACAAAAGTTTTACCGCAGTTCATATACAAAAGAGTTCCGTCGGTATTTGTCAGAATCATCGGTCTGTCGTTTGCTTCCGTACTCCATTTAATCGGAATGTACTTTCCGCCGCTTATATAATATCCGTCACCGGAACCGACGGTTTCCACATAAATATGTCCGTATGAATCCCCCGAATATGAATGAACCATATTCAATATGAGGACATTTGTAAATTCTAATTGTATATCGTTTCCGCCGTCCATGTGAGGCATTCCGTTATATTGAAATCTTTTATATGTTTCGGATGACGGAGTATATATAAACTGAGGAAAATGAGAGGAATTGTAAGTAATAATTACATGTTTTGCGTCTCCTCCTCCGTTCATCGAATTAATTCCGCCGTTATAATCTACAAAATTAAATGACGAAACATAAGTATCGTTTATTTTAGTTTCATATTTTTTATAAGCAACCGCTTCCGCAATTCTCTCGCCGTCGGTCATAAGACTGTGTTCGTAACCCATATTGGATTTACGCCATTCATCGCGGTAACAATATTTTGCGGGAAGCCCGCCGTTTACAAAATCAAGATTGTTTATACGTCTTCTTTGTATTTCGTCATAAGCCGTTCCGCTTCCCCCTGCGTGCATATATATCGCGTTATGGTTTGCGGCAAAATTTAAATAATATTCGCGTGATGATCTGATAGATCCTATTTCAGAGCAGCTGCTGTAATCGTTTACAAGCATCATAAGGCGTGTAAGTCCGCCTTCAACAGTACATTCATATATAACGTCAGCTTGACTGATTCCTATCTGCGGCAGGCTTTTTTTGATATTATTTATCATAATTGCCATAGGACGGCGGTAATATTCTTCCTCTGTAGCAGCTTCCCCTGTCAGCATATTTATAAAGTTGGAAGTTAAACGTTCAGCTTTCGGAAGAAGTGTTTTGGGATCGTTTGATACAGGTATAAAAACTTCTTTGGTTTCTTCTGTTTCAATTAGGTTAGTATCAACCTCGGTTATAACTTCTTCATCTTCTTCCGGAATAGTAACAGGTTCAATTATTTCCTCTGTTTCGGTTTCCGCGGTATCGGTAAGGGCATCCGTGAAAGTTTCGCTTTCCGATATATCACCTGAATCACTTACATCTGATTGTAATTCTTCCGATTTATTGCAGGAAATAATGGTAAATATCATTAAAAAAAGTATAAAAAGTACGCAAGTACAGCGTAATATAATCTTATTTTTTGACAAAATAAAAGTGCTCCTTATAACAATCATAATTATTTTTATTCACAATACAAAAACAAGTCAAACATTCATTTTAAAATTATAATGTTTTATTTGTGTTTCAAACCCCAACGCAAAATCAATTAATAATTTTGTCAATTTTAATCAACTCACGAAATAAGAGGAATATTGTTTACCCGCTAGTATATCACGCATACATATAATTGTCAAATGCTTTTTTATTTTGACTTTAAACGATAATATTTTTAGTCGTTTACAAATTATAATATAAAATAATTAAAATAATTTCAAAAAAGCCTTGACTTTTATATTTAATTGCGTATAATTATATTGCACACAATTTAATTTAGGAGGAAAATAAAATGAATATATACGATTTTACAGTAAAAGATGCCAAAGGAAATGATGTCAGTCTTTCGGAATATAAAGGGAAAGTGATTTTAGTGGTAAATACCGCCACAGGCTGCGGATTTACACCTCAATACAGCGGTTTGCAGGATTTATATGAAAAATATAAAAACAAGGGATTTGAAATTTTGGATTTTCCGTGTAACCAGTTCGGCAATCAAGCTCCCGGTACTCAGGAGGAAATCGGTAGTTTCTGTACCGGACGTTTTGGAATAAAGTTTAAACAATTTGCCAAAATCGAAGTAAACGGGGAAAATGAAAGTCCTTTATACAAATGGCTTAAAGAACAAAAAAGCGGTCTCGGAAGCTCAAAAATAAAATGGAATTTCACAAAATTCCTTATAAATAAAAAAGGTGAAGCGGTAAACCGTTTCGCATCCACAAAAACACCCGCCGCACTTGAAAAAGAAATTAACAAATTACTGGGAGAGTAGTTTATGAAACATAGTTATAAAACCAAAAATACCTGCTCCACTAAAATAACTTTCGATTTAGACGGCGATATTGTCACGAATATCGTTTTTACCGGAGGTTGCAACGGAAATTTGCAAGCAATTCAAAAATTACTTGACGGCTCCACTGTTTTGCAAATCGAAGAAAAGTGTGGCGGAATAAACTGCGGTTTAAGAGGAACCTCCTGTACCGATCAATTATCTGCCGCCGTACAAAAAGCATATAAAAAATCACTCGAGATGAAAGAGGATGCTTAAAGAAAAACAAATATAATATCTTAAACTTTGATTTTGGTTATTTATTTCCTTCAAATGCTTTTTCATAGCAGGGATAAAAAACATAAACCCATGTTATATGAATCCGGTTTTATTTATGTTCGTTTTACAGCAAAAAAAGAATGGGCTATCTGATTTACTTATGTAAACCATAATAGCCCTTCATACCGTATAATAAACATAAAAAATTTCCGATTATTTTGAATTTGATTCTTTCATATCTGCCGGATACCTTTTATGTTTCATGCCACAATTAAGTATAAATTATTTTTCCGTTTCATTTAATTTTTCAAGCCAGATAAGTCCTATATCCATAGCATCATATAATCCATTTTTTTCAAATTGCTTAACCATACGTTCATGAAGCGGCTTTTTTGTATCTGTAGATAAAATCTGCACAAGAATTTTATCCGGAGCATCGTACTTTTTACCCGCAATATTACCTTCAACCGAAACTGTAGATAATATAATCATAAATAAAAAATATTTATCTGTCATTGAACCGTAACATATAGCATTCTTATCTCTTACTAACGGTTTGCCGCGGTACATTATATACTTATTTTCGTTCATTATATTTTCTGCCACAACAAATCTCACCTCTTTAAATGTATAATCGCGTGCTGAATATATTATTATACCTCAGTATTCTTTATATGTCAATACAAAAAGAAATATTTTTCCAAAAATATACGAATCACTTTATAAGTATGTGTTTTTTACAATCCTGTTTCATAATATTTTTACCGATGATATATCGGTATTTTTTATTTTATATTTATCTTTGTTATATTTATATAGTTTTGGTAATTGCATTTTGGACAAAGAACTGATATAATCTTATCTATGAGAGGCTTTGTTCCGTTGTTTTGTTTTTCCGCAGAGTTTGAGTTTTGGGATAAACTTCTTGTACCTCTATGGATTGAAAATTAACTTTCCCGTTTATCTTTAAATTATTTTTAGTATATTAAGGAGAAAAATATATGGCAGAAATAAAAAAAGCGCCTGAAACAATGTCGGCGAAAGAACGTGTCAGACGCACTTTTGCACATGAAAAAACCGACCGCGTATCAATTGGATATGATACGAACGGAGCTGTTCATATGCGTTTAGCGCGTGCCTTGGGGATTTTTGACGGTAATTATGAGCTTGTAATGCAGGCTCTCGGAGTTGATTACCGCGGAGTCGGAGCTCCTTATACCGGTCCGCAGCTTCACGAAGTGCCTCCGAATCGTCAGGTAAATCAATTGGAAGGTGCTGTTATGCGCTGGGTTGAACATGAAACCGGCGGTTATTGGGATTTTTGCGATTTCCCGTTAAAAGACGCTTTAGACGAAGAATTTGAAAAATTCCCGATACCGGATCCGGATAATTTCAATTATGAAGCCGCGCGTGAGCATGCGAAAGCATGTGAATACGCTGTTTATGCCGGAGGAGGCGGAACTCCGGATATTATTAATTCAAACGGCAGAATTATGGGAATGGAAGATATGCTTTGTCATTTGATAACCGGATATGAACCGGCTATGGATTTTATGAACAGAAGAGCAAAGTTTCAGCTTGCGAATTTAGAACGCACTCTTGACAAATGCAAAGGTTACATTGATTTTGTATGGCTCGGAGAAGACCTCGGGACACAGCATACACCTATGATCAGCTTGGAATTGTACAGAAAATCCATGAAACCGATTCATAAAATGTTTGTGGATTGTGCGAAGTCATATAACCTCCCTGTTATAATCCACACATGCGGTTCTTCAAGCTGGGCATATAATGATTTCATCGAAATGGGAATATCTGCTGTAGATTCTCTTCAACCTGAAGCAACTAATATGAATCCTAAGTATTTAGTCGAAAATTTCGGCGGGAAATTAGGTTTCAGAGGACTGATTTCAACAGCCGGACCACTCGCTTACGGGACAGTAAATGAAGTTATCGACAATGTACGTGAAACACTTGCTATTATGATGCCTGCCGGAGGATATCATTTCGCACCATCCCACGCAATTCAAGATAACTCACCGGAAGAAAACGTAATTGCTATGTACCAAACCGCGCACGACATCGGCAGATATTAAAATTATAGTAATTATGACAAAAATAACGTTTTTTGCGGAGCTTTTTTTCGCAAAAAAGCGACCGTAATTCCTTCTCTTGTATAAAAACTATTTTTGGTCTCCGCAGAAATAATCTTCAAGGAATTCTTTATTTTTACAAGCACTGCCCGATTCTTTTTTATATTCCCCGCCGTACGGAAATTGGTCATAATTCGGATCTTCCGCGTATTGCATACATAAATCATACGCTTGGTTTATAATATAGTATTTAAAATTACAATAGCAGATTTCAAATTCATATTCCTGCGTGCTTCCGATATAATTACAAATCTTATCCGATTGTATCACAAATTCCAGTTTGGGATTACTATATGTTTTTTTCATTTTGTTTTTATCCTTAAATTTTTATAATATAAATATTTCATAATAAGTGATTTTACAGGAAAATTTTATTTAATATTAATTATTATTTGCATAATTATTCCATTTTTTTATTTATTATGTGTGTTTTGTATGATTATTAATATGTTTATTTATATATTATGTATAATATAATATCACAAAATCAATAACTTTGTCAATAAAAACTGGTTATTGTATATATACCAATATATTCCTAACATATGTTTTAAATTTATTATATTATTTTGTTATTTAAGATAAAAAAATTGACAATTATGTTATCAGATGATATAATCAACATATATAATATAAACCGTAACGAAATGATCGGAATAATAAATTATGAGATATAAATTTAAAGTCACACGTAAAACTAACCGTGAAACCCGTGAACCATCGGTTAATTTTTCCGAAGTTCAAAAAAATTACAAAAACCCGGGGAGTGAGCAAATCAGCCCAAACTCCGGGACTGCGCAGATCAACAAAAACCCCGGGAACGCGCAAATCAACAAAAATCCCGCGAATACACAAATCAGCAAAAATCCCGCGAACGCACAAATCAACAAAAATCCCGCGAACGCACAAATCAGCAAAAATCCCGGAACAATACATACTAATAAAAAACCCGAAAAGAAAAAAAATAAAATATTGCCCCGGAAAGTATTATTATTTATAATCATCCCGGTTGTTTTGGTTTCTGTCATTATTGTTTTATCTGTTTTACTCATCATACGGCACAGCAGCGCAAATGCCGATATAAAAAATTCCGATAATTATGTATATATTTTACCGGACGATTTAGTAATTTCCGGAAAAGATGAAACTGCTGAAGATATAATACTAACCGGAATCATATACAGCGAAAATGATTCTTCTGTCGCTGTTTTTCGTTTTGGTTCTTCTTCTTATTCTAAAAAGATAGGAGAGCAGATAGGCGACAGCGGTTGGATTTTATATTCTGTTTCAAAAACATCAGTTGAAATTTCAAAAGATTCATCCCGTAAAACACTTTATATCCAAACGTCCGAAAATACATAAAAAGGAGGAATTTTGATATGTATACAAGTAATAAATCCAATATGATAAAAAACAATAAATCATACCTATTGCAAACCGTCGCGGTTATTGCGGTCATTATTGTTATTTTGACGATTATGATAATAAATATTTTCGGAAGCTCCTATACCGAATACACCGTTGCAGCCGGAGATTCTTTATATAAAATCGCATCTAAATTTAAAGTTACAGTTGATGATATCATAAAATTAAACAATATCGAAAATCCCGATCGTATAAACATCGGTATGGTATTGAAAATACCGGCTTCATCAGAGCAAACTACTTCGGCGGAAAGTTCGTCGAATACCGAAAGCGAAACAACTCCCGAAACAAAACCGGAAACATCTTCTCCGGTTAATATAGAAAACGATGTACTTTGCAATTTGATTAAAGATTCCTGTTTGAGTTTAATACCTGATAAGGATTTATATATCAGTTTTAATTTTGTTAATACCGATATTCGTGAAATATTAAATGCGATAGCTTCATACACCGGATATACGGTTATTTGCCGGGCGTCTGATAAAAAAATAGATTTTTCTATTGAAAATGTCACGATTAACGAAGCAATCGAAGATTTTATGCAAAAAGCGGAGCTTACTTATAACATAGTAGATAATGTATTATATTCAGCGCCGAAGGGGAAGCTTGATTCTCTGTATGACGATGAAAAATCACTCACTGAAATTACATTAAAAAATATAACAGCCGATTACATCATAAATCAAATTAAAGCCCTTGATATTTCTGTTACCGCAACAGAATCGGAAAAAGATAAATCAAAACTTCAATTACAAGGAATAGCTTCTGACCTTGCCTGCGTTTATAATATTGTTTCTATGACAGACATAAGCGGTGCTGCGGAACAACTGCCTGATATAAATATTAAAAATTTAAATTATTCATCTGTACATGATCTGTATAAAATATTTTCATCTATAAACATTTACGAAAACGATGGTCAGAGCTCGGCAAAATTTCCCTCGGGAATGGTTTTAAAAGATAAGTCCAGTACTATTTATTTATACGCAAACAAACAGCAGACAGATATAGCTTCCGCTGTTATTTCATATATTGATACAGCCCCCTCTGTTTCCGCGGAATTAACTAAAACCGGAATTATGCGTTTTAATTTGAGCAATATATCAGTTGATACGCTGCTGCAAGCTAAATTTGAAAATCCAAATTCGGAAGACGGACAGAAAGACAATTTAATCCAGCACTTGAACCGGATTGATACGGAAGGTGAATATACAACGGCTTCCGTATTGAAAATATCTACTGATAAAAAATCTTTTTGGATTTATTGCAGCATAAAACAATTCAACTCTCTCCTCAGTATAATCGAAAGCCATGATTTAGGAATTTAAAAAAGCAAATATAAAAAAAATACGGACGATTAAGACATCAAAAAATATCTGTATCGTCCTTTTGTTTTCTTTGAATTTTTGTCAAAACGGATTTTATAAAACCGGAATTTATTTTAACCGGACAGAATTATATCAACTCATTTTCGCGGAATTTTATTGTTTTAACGGAAAGCTAAATTTTTAACAATAATATAAAAACAAGTATAATTATTTTTAATGTGCGGCGAGATTAATTTCTTCTGTTACACCGCATAATATAGCCGCCGCCAATTTCATCTGATAATCATGCTGCATTAACAAAAATGTTTCGTTTTCATTAGATAAAAAACCACATTCTACGATAACCGCGGGAATTGTAATTTTTTTGAGCAAATATATATTGTCCCCTGCCATTTTTATTTTGCGGTCATTTTCCGGATCTAAATTCAACCGGGCTTTTTCTTGTATTAACTGTGCCAGTTTTTCGCTGCGGTTATTATTTTTTGAATAATAAACCTGTAATCCGTAATAACGCGGATCTGAAAATTTATTCATGTGAATACTTAAAAATACGGCATAGGGATTTTCATCGGCGTAAGCAAGTCTTCCTCTTAAATCACGCATTTTATTTGTTCCGTTCTCTTTGCCGGTATCAGGATCGGCATATGAAAGCATATAATCGCCGGTACGGGTCATTACAGCGCTGTAACCTAATATATCAAGAATATTGTATATCATTTCAGAAACCGCTAAATTTATTTCTTTTTCCGCTTCTCCTCCCAGCCCCGAGGCTCCCGCGTCCGCTCCTCCGTGACCCGCGTCTATTATTACATCCGCAGGTGCGATTTTTATTACATTCGACGCGTGAAGCTCCTGAATATTGCATGCGCGAAACATAAAACTGCAAAAAAGGGACGAAAGAGAAAGCACAAGAGCGAAAATGATAAATCGGGAGATATAAAAAAAAGCCTGGCTGCTTTTTGTTTTTTCCATAAAAAACGCCTCCGAACAACATAGAATATATATAAAACATATGCTGTCCGAAGATACGCTATTACTTTATTTTAGATAAATTATGGTAGATTTTTATTTTACCATTCCGCTGGTTCCGTTTCCCGTTTTAATTCCGAAAAGGTTCCGGATAGTTTTCCCCCTCAGTCCCAAATAATAACCGCCCGCGCAAACCGCCATCGAAGGAAGGGTTATCAATATAAGCGCAATCGGAATCGGAGCTGTGTTTTCAGGCGTAAAATATTGTATTAAACCAATCCACATTCCTTGAATAAATCTGGCGATAGCGTTCGTAACCCCATACATATTAACGGCCCAAACCGGACTAGACCAGGTTTCACCCACTTTTTCGATAAATAAATAACCGATAACCGATAAAAAACCGAGAATCAAATTTATTAAATTGGCGCAAATCGACAAATACAAAAACTTCAGAGGTTTAAAAGGTATACGTTTCGCCTCAAGTTTTATGTTATCTGATATTCCGGCTTCCCATGACATTGTATATAATAAAACCATATAAAACAAAACAGAAAATATAGAAGTCAGCAACAACAATGTCCTGTCAGAAACGGTAGCCATAGTAAGTACAAGCCCGAATATTGTCATTCCGACTTGGTTTACCATCATTTTTACGATCGTGTAAGAATTTATTTTTAAAAAGGCTAGCATAAATCGGAATTCATCCTTCTTGCGTTAAATTGTAATAAGCTGTACAATAAAAATAAAAAATGTTTACATGATTATTTTAGTAAATAAATATTAAGAAAACAAGCAAACAAATAAAATTTACACTTTATCCAAACTAAAATACCATGAATCGTTATAATATAATTACAGATTATACAAATTTGTCTTTGGGTTATGTAAAAATATATAAAAATAGAACTAATAATTTTTGAGAAATAATATACATATGACTATAATGGAAGAATATCTTTCCGATTTAAGTATCATAAAAAACCGTTCAAATTCTACAGTCGAAAATTATAAATTTGATTTAACGGTATTTTTTAGATATATAAATGCGGTAAAGAACGGTTTGGATTTGACGGGTGAAGAATTTGATTCATATAACGCGAATGAAGCCGACCTCGATTTTTTAAGGCAAATAACGCGTGACGATATATATTCCTTTTTGAAATATACAAAAGATCAGCGCGGGAACAATGTAAAAGCCCGTGCCAGAAAGCTTGCGGCTCTGCGGTCGTTTTATAAATATTTGACGGTTAATAAAAATTATCTGGAAATAAATCCGACAAAGGATATAGACACTCCTCCGGTAAAAAGTAAAACTCTTCCCAAATACTTAACGATTGAAGAAAGCATCCATTTGCTAGAAGCGGTTCAAGGCGATACGGAATCTAAAACCACAGCACGTGATTTTGCTATAATCACTTTATTTTTAAATTGCGGAATGCGTCTGTCAGAGCTTGTCGGTATCAGTTTAGATGATATTGATACCCAGCTGCGGTCTGTCAGGATTTTAGGAAAAGGATCAAAGGAACGAATTATTTATTTGAACGACGCATGCAGATCTGCTTTGTTCGAATATTTAAAAGTAAGGAAAAGTTTACCCCATATAAAAGATAAAAATGCTTTGTTTTTGTCATCAAGATACATAAGGATAAGCAACAAAACAATTCAATGGATGGTTTACAAATATCTCTGCGCTGCCGGACTTGAAAACAAAAAATTTTCAACTCATAAATTGCGTCACACAGCCGCCACTCTAATGTATCAAACTGGAGAAGTTGATGTTTTGATGTTAAAGGAAATATTGGGTCACGAACAGCTCAACACAACTCAGATATACACACATGTGAGCGACGAGGGTTTAGAAAAAGCGATGACAAAAAATCCTCTTTCAAATATAAAAATGACAAAAAGAACTCCTAAAATTCCCGAATCCGGAAATACCGATAAAACAGACGAAGAAAATAATCAATAATAAAAAACGGTACATACAAAATGAATTCTAAAAAAAGAAAATTAAATCAAAACGGGAAGGTGCAATTCAGACTTACCGCGCTTTTGACGCTGATTGCCGCGGCGTTGATACTGATAACGATATTAACGAAAAGCCCTTCATTTGAATCGGCTTTTAACAGTTTTATCGGAAACGGAATTTATAACACATTTTTTATGAACGGCAAGGGATCAAATGAAACTGAAATTTCGATGCGTCTGCTGAAAAAAGAAAGCGGACCGGTTATAGAAAAAGAAATTGTTGATTTATTTTCTCCGGTTATATACAGCCAGAACGCGATATTGATCCGTTTATCCGATATGGCGGTTATATACGAAAAAAACAGCACGCAGGTAAACTTCCCCGCTTCTCTGACAAAAGTTATGGCTGCTCTTGTAGCGATTGATTATATGACCGATTATAACCAGCTTGTCTTGATAACCGAAGAAAATATTAATTATACTGTTGAAGAAAACGCTTCTGTCGCAGGTTTTTTATCAGGCGAAGAGATAAAAGCGAAAGATTTATTATATGGTTCCCTCATCGCTTCCGGAGCTGACGCATCAATTGCAATTTCTCAAATTGTTACGGGAATTGATGATATACATAAAGCGGAAGAAGCCTTTGTTATTTTAATGAATAAAAAAGCGGTTTCAATGGGTTTAACCGATACGCATTTTATGAACAGTACAGGTTTACATGACCCGAAACATTATACTACAGCTTATGAAATGGCTCAAATATTCGCGGCTGCGGTAAAAACACCTTTGCTCCGAGATATATTGATAACTAAGAAGTATACAATTTCGCCTACAAATAAGCATCCTAGCGGACTTACATTCAAATCTACAGTAGAAAGCTCTTTTAAAAAAGCAAAGCTTGATATGGGTTTTGTTTCAGGCGGAAAAACAGGATATACACCGGAAGCGAGACTTTGTCTGGCAACGCTGGCGACACTCGAAACCGGAAACGGTCCGGAAGACTTTATATTAGTAACACTATCAGCGGGGGACGGAACATATGACACGCAATGGCATGTTATTGACGCATACGAAGTATTTAATATGAAAGAAGAATTACGCAAAGCGGAAGAGGAAACGGAAAGCAGTGCCGCGGAAACGGAAAACGTTACAACGGCACATGTTACATCGCCGCCTGTTACAACATCATTGCGTGACGACAACCGTTAAACTGTTTTTGCAATTTTATAATTAATGTTTATCCGATATAAAAAACAATGATTTTTTCAAATATTTTTTTAATACAAACATAAAAATAAAGGATATATAAAATGTTAAAAGGAATTCCTTCGATTATTTCACCCGAATTATTAAAAGTTTTAATGGAAATGGGTCACGGAGACGAAATATGTATCGCGGACGGTAACTTCCCCGCTGCATCGGTAGCAAATGCAAATTCCGGAATTTTGCTCCGTGCCGACGGACACGGTGTTCCGGAATTGATAAAAGCTATATTAGAGCTTTTCCCGCTTGATATTTACGCTGATCCTGTATTTATAATGGATAAAGTTCCCGGAGATAAAGTAGATGTACCGATATGGGACACATATAAAGAAATTATAAAAGAACACACTTCATCTAAAATAATGAAACTTGAAAGATTCGCTTTTTATGATAGGGCAAAAAAATGTTACGCTGTTTTAGCTACCGGGGAAACAGCTTTATATGCAAACATAATCTTAAAAAAAGGCGTCGTTTTATAAATATAAATTTATTCTTATTCTTATTTTTTAACTTCCCATCATAAGCTTCAGCAGTGTGAGTCTGTTTCTTACATAAGGCGCATATTTCAAAGTTTTATTGATAAACTGTTCATCAGAGGGAAGTCCTATTTGTGAAAGCTCGGTTTTACAGCCGTGCTTTATTAAAAAATCTCTCATCCAAGACTCATCGGGAAGTTGTTTAATCAAATCTAATATTTCATCACCGCATTCATTTACTCTGTCAGACGTGACGGAATTTAGTGAAAGCGGTGTATTTTCTTCTATTATCCCTTGTGTGATATTACCGAAAACTTTTGAAAGTTTTTCATAATTCAAATAATCAGAATCGGGTTTATATGATATTTTTTTAATACCATGATAATATTTCAGCATAATTAAAGTGGCGACTCCGACTTTTTCACCGTGTAAGGCGGGAGTTTCCCCGTTTATAATATGCATTTCCCATAAATGCGACAAATGATGCTCCGCACCCGAAGCCGGTCTCGAATTGCCCATATACTGTATTACAAGTCCGCTTGTCACAAGGGCGCGCATAACTTTTTCATGGTAATCGGGATCATTAGGTTCACAATTCATCACTTCATACAAAGCTTGTGACTGAAGCGCATATATTTCATTGTCAATTTCTTCGCCTGTAAGAATTTGCCCTGCACGCCAGTCAAAAAGAGAAATATACTTCCCCGCAACATCACAAATACCGGATGAAGTCAAGGAAGCAGGCGCTTTTGAATATACATCCGTGTCTGCGAACAGCGCAACAGGCGGAGTTGACGGAAAAGTAATTTTCCTCCCGCCGACAGTTATTGCCGCTATTCCTGATATAAAACCGTCAACGGAAGCCGCAGTCGGGTATGATATAAAAGGAATCTTCATTATATGACCGGCATGACGGGTTAAATCGTGAATAGTTCCCGCTCCGCAGGCTATAAGAATTGAAGGTTTTTGTCCGCAGAATTCTGATTTACAGGCGTTTATTATATAATCCGTGTTTTTATCATCAGGAATACAGCCGCTTTCTAAAATTATATTAAGACCGCATTTCGGTAATTTTTCACGCATTATCGGATATGTATTCTCATCGGCTATAACAGCCGCTGTTTTTGGAGAAAAGTTATCTTTCAGCCATGTTCCGAGATCATCGGAAGCGCGGCTTTTTATAACAACAGGTGATGTATATGCTTCTTTCATTTTAATTTTCCTATTTTTTATTTTTTTTATAATAAAAAGTAATATAAATTTTAAATTCATATTTCTTTGTAACCGATAATATAATTGAACATATTATATTATTTGGGGGATATCTGAAATGTTTGTATATTCAATGCGTGCGACTACATTAAAATTTTTCGGGGTTGTCGCTCTTTCAGTTATAACACTAATCGTTTTGATAGCGATAATACCAACTTTCAGCGATAACACAATCACAACAAATTCTTCTATAACAACCCCTCAGAATTCTACTACGACTATTAATTATTCCGGAATCAAATCCGCGCAGGACGGAGCTAATTTTTTAAGTCAGTTCGGCTGGAAAGTCGGAGAGAATTCGGTTGAAGAAAAAATCAAGATACCTTCTGATTTTGATGCTGTTCTAACCCAGTACAACGATATGCAAAAAAAGCAGGGACTTGATTTAAGCAAGTACAAAAACAAATCAATGGTACGCTATACATATGAGATATTAAATTATCCCGATGTAACAGGACAGCCGTATTATGATAAGGTTTACGCAAATATCATTGTTTACCGCAACAAGGTTGTTTCAGGCGATATTTGCACCGCCGATATTAACGGTTTTGTAACAGGATTTAAAGGTTAAAGCTTTTATAATTCAATTTTCATAGTATCATAAGTTACTTCGAATCCCGACTGCCCCGCTTCCGCTTTGAATTCTTCGAGAGTCCATATTTTATCTTTAGCTATAAATCCGTTGTGTGAAAAATGATTAATTAAGAAACGTGTATTATTGTCGGTTAACCCGATGTTTGATAACAAATTTTTCATTTTAATATCAGCGGCAAGCCCCATGTGATTGCGTTCCCCTTCCAGCATAACATTTGTGCAATCCAAGCTGACAAGAGATAATTTGACACCGAGCTTCATTAAATATTCAATTGATTCATTTGGAATAAGTCCGGTATCGTGTCCGAAAAGGAACGCGGTTCCGGACGATTTTTCCTGTAACAATAGTATACGGCATTCCTGGCTCATATCGTGATCTGCCGCAAGAGGTGTAACAGTAACTCCCGCCGCAGTTTCAATCGGTACAAAAAGAGGAGAATATTTAAAAATCAAACTTCCGTTTTCTGCGTATCCGGTTTCAGATCCCGGCAAATATTTTGAAAACCATTCGCCGCTCCGCATATTTCCGAAAATATTTAATTTTGTATTTCCTCCGTTTTTCATCGAACAATAAACCGGAGTTCTACGCGTAGCCAATTCATACGCGTCAAAATGGTCTTCGTGAGTGTGTGTAACGACAATATCTCTGATACCGGGAAGATATACTCCTGCCCGTATAGCTCCGTAATATATATCAGGAGGGAAATCTATGAGTAATATATCGTTTATACAAACACCGGACCTCCCTCTTATTGATTCTCCGCCGAGCTTTCTCGCAGTTTCGCAGACCTCGCAGCGGCAAAACAAAGCAGGCAAACCCTCCGAAGCCGCAGTTCCTATATATATAATTTTCATTATAACCTCATTTGTTTTTATCCATTATACTCTTTTTTATTTTATCATGTCAAGAAAAGATAGCAAATTATATTAATATCATAATAAACATAATTCTATCGGGGTAAAAAAGATGTTTTTTGTTACTTTTTTTCAAAAAAAGTAAACGTACCGATTAATCCGTTCTCCTTTTTTACCTATAATCGGTATAAGCCGCAATAAATATAAAAATAATACTTGACAAACATGCTGCCCTGTGATATAATACTTGAGCACGATGGGATTAGCGAAATTCCGGAGCTGCTATAAATGCCGGAGTGGCGGAATAGGCAGACGCCCGGGACTTAAAATCCCGTGGGAGAATATCCCGTGTCGGTTCGACCCCGATCTCCGGCACCATATACCGCGGAGTGGAGCAGTCCGGTAGCTCGTTGGGCTCATAACCCAAAGGTCAGGTGGTTCAAATCCCCTCTCCGCAACCAAACCACACATATCAAACCCGCGCTGAGTAATTGGCGCGGGTTTGGCATTTTTTTTATTTCTATTTTATAGAAAGTTATAAACCGAAAATATTATGAAAAATATAATTACAATCCAACATACACAATCAATTAAAAGCACAAACGGAATGGTCGGTTCATGGACAGACTGGGATCTAACCGAGCTTGGAATTAATGAAGCAAGACGAATCGGCGAAAAACTTTCCGAAGAACTAAAAAACAAAAGCTTTATTATGTATTCATCAGACCTTCTCAGAGCGAAAAGAACAGCTGAAATCATAGGAAGTTATTTTCAAATTACTCCTGTTTTATCAAAATCGCTCCGGGAATTCAATTTCGGGGAAGCAGTCGGAAAATCGAGAGAATGGGCAAAACAGAACGCAAAAACAAAATTATATCCCCATTGGACGAACATCGACGAAAAACCTTTTGAGGGTTCTGAATCAATGCGTGAAGTATGGGGGCGTTTATCTGTATTTTTTAACGAATTGATGAAAAGTAATGACGATAATATTATTATAGTTTCGCACAGCGGTACACTGAGTTTATTTTATGCTTTATGGCTGGGATTAAATGTTGAAATGATAAACAAATGTTCCCTTTTTAGCGATTCCGGCGGTGTTTCTTATATGAATGAAGACGAAGCGGGAAGACGTATAATTTCACGCTTAAATGATTTGTCCTACAAAAATATTTAATTAAATATATTTTAAATAAATTATATCCAGCGAAGATTATAATAAAAATTATTGATTTATAATTATGTGTATGGTATTATTTCTGACATAATATGACTTTTTTAAGGATAAAACATAAAATGAAACATACACTATCGGTTATTATTGTTTTTGTATTAATTATTTTTTTATTTATTTCATGTAATAATAATTCTGATTTTGTTACAGAAGTTAACGGCGATAT
Source organism: Eubacteriales bacterium (assembly GCA_031549925.1). Taxonomy (GTDB): domain Bacteria; phylum Bacillota; class Clostridia; order Oscillospirales; family CAG-272; genus JAVBPA01. The sequence continues at coordinate 297 of JAVBPA010000009.1, read as the reverse complement.
TTATGAAACAATAATATCTTCTTTTCCCGAAAAAAATTTGGAAGCTGCCGTAAATACCGAAACAATTACATCTGCCGAAACTACCGCAGCCGTAATTACTGCAATCCCGCCTGAAACGATTAATATTCCGGAAACAACTAAGAATCCGGATACAACTGCATCTGCCGAAACGACCGCAGACTTTTCAGCAACTGTTCCAGCTATTACAACTTCTCCTGTTGTTACAACTTTTCCTGTTGTTACAACTTCTCCTGTTGTTACAACTTCTCCTGTTGTTACAACGGTTCCTGTTGTTAC
>JAVBPA010000035.1:0-54286 GCA_031549925.1 Eubacteriales bacterium | reverse complement strand
TTCTATTTGCGAAAAGGTTTAGTATTTGCGAAAAAGTACGGCTATTTGCGAAAAGATATACTTCAACGCGAAAAAGTATCCGCTTAACGCGAAAAAGTGTCGAAGTGTTACGGTGATTGAACCCTTGATAACAACGATCATTTTTCATCGGTGCAGGGTTTCAGCGGTCAAATCAGCGCCTTGCCTTGATTTATGCGAAAAAGTATGTTTTTGGCGTACCCCCCTCGATGCTTTGTATCATCGTGCAAAGAGGGTGAACCCCCGAAATAAGCACACCTCGGCAGCCACCTAAGACATGGTAAAACACCGCTTGAGAGCCGATTTGTACCCACGGAGTGGCAGAAACAGAGGGTTTTTGCCCCTGAAACGCAAAAAAGCCGCCCCGAAGGACGGCTTTTCTGTGTATCACGTTAGACGTGATATGGTGGCGGAGAGGGAGGGATTCGAACCCTCGTGAGATTGCTCTCAAACTGATTTCGAGTCAGCCCCGTTATGACCGCTTCGATACCTCTCCAAATAACTACTGACGCCCGTGTATTATACCATAGCAATATATTTTTTTCAAGCTTTATTTTTATATTTTATAAAATATTAATTAAAATTTATAATTTCCATAATTTTAATTATTATGATGTGAAATTATTGTAATAATATAAAAACATGATATAATAAAAGAAATTATATATCCGGAGAATAATGTATGACTTTCGATGAGACTATGGAAAAATTAAGGGAGCTTGGAACACAAAGGACAAAAAAAATCTATATTTCAAACGGTGCGCGGGAACCCTTGTTCGGAGTGGCATCAGGCGAAATGAAACCGCTCAGCAAAATAATTAATAAGGATCAGGAACTTGCACTGAAACTTTATAAAACCGGTAATTATGACGCTATGTACTTCGCCGGAATGATATGCGATCCCGATTTAATGACAGAAAAAATTTTTGATGAATGGATAACCGAAGCATATTTTTATATGTTGTCAGAATTTGTAGTTGCCGTAAGTTTAGCTGAAACTAACATAGCTCAAAAAATTGCCGATAAATGGTTAAACAGTAATGAAGAACTCTGGATTTCCGCAGGATGGTCATGTTATGAATGGCTTTTAGGATGGCGTCCCGACATCTTTTTCGAAAAAGATAAAATAAATTCAATGCTTAATTATATAATTGAAAATATTCATTCTGTTTCCGGACGCGTTTGTTATACAATGAAGAATTTTGTAATAGCCGTCGGAGTTTCATATATTCCTTTACATGAAAAAGCTGTCGAAACTGCAGATAAAATAGGTAAAATTGATTTTATATCCCCCAAAGGAAAATGTTCAGCTCCAAACGCAGCGGAAGCGATTCAAAAAATGATAAATAGAAACAAAATAGGATTTAAAAGAAAATCCGTACGTTGTTGATTATAAAATTTTAAAAGAGATTTAATTATGTATAACCAAATCTATATGAAATATCCCGCTTCATGGCACGGAGATATGTGGAGAGAAGGCGCTCCTTGCGGTAACGGTAAAATAGGAGCTTTGGTGTATGGAGGAATATATAAAGAGATAATATTGTTAAATCACGCTTTCTTGTGGCATGGAGCGGTAAATGATATTTTACCTGATGTAAGCGGTGTTTTACCCAATATAAGAAATCTTCTTGAACAAAATAATCCTTTTGAAGCCGATTCTGTTTTAACAAAAGCTTTATCCGAACAAAATTACAAGGGAAGTAACGCAATGCCTCTCCCTCTTTGTGATATAAATATCAAAACCCCTGTAAAAAGTTGTTTTGCAAACTATAAAAGAAATATTTTTATGGATAAAGCGGAAGTTTCGGTTGAATGGTTTGAAAACGATATTCATTTTAAAAGAAATACTTTTGTATCACGTGAAAATGATTTGGTATTTATTAACTATACCTGCGATAAAGGCAATTTTATTGATACTGAAATAAATATTTCGATACATGACAGAGAAACAATAGGCAACAGAAATATCAAAAATATTACAACCGAAATAATCGGTTCATCAATTTATTATGCCGCGGAAAATGATTCCGTATACTTCGGCGGTGACTACGGAGCGGTTTGCCGCATTTTTACAAACGGAATTTTAACCGATAACGGTTTTGATATAAAAATTGAAAAAGCCGGTTATATTTTAATTGTTTCATCGGTTTTTTTGGGAACTGAAAGAAAAGAAGCTTTCGCAAATGCAGATAAAATATTATCATGCTATTTTGATTATAACGAACAATTGTTATTACATACAAAAAAGCATTCGGAATTGTTTAATAAAATAGATTTTTCGCTTTATCAAAGTGGAAATACATGTAACGAACAATTGTTATTAGATGCTTACGAAAATTCTTCCTCACTTGAATTAATTGAAAAATTATATGCATACGGAAGATATTTGTTTATATGTTCCACATCGGACAGCAATACTCTTCCCTGCCATTTAGTCGGACTTTGGAACGGTACATATCAATGCTTTTGGGCTATTTATATGTATAACATTAATTTTCAAATGATTTATTGGCAGGCTTTAAGCGGAAATTTACCTTCTTTTTTGCGTTTAGCTTTGGATTATACAGAAAATTTTATTGATGATTTCCGTGAAAACGCAAAAAAAATCTTCGGCTGCCGGGGTATATTAATAAATTCGGTGAATACTCCCGAATCCGGTATAGCAAAATGCACCGCACCTCACATAATAAATTGGACCGGAGGAGCTGCTTGGATAGCTCAGCATTTTTGGGATTATTACAAATATACCGAAGATATTGTATACTTAAAAGAACACGCTCTCCCTTTTATGTATGAAGCGGCATTATTTTATGAAGATTTTTTGTTTTTGGACATTGATGGTTATTATGTATTCTCCCCTTCTGTTTCACCTGAGAATACCGCTTTAAATGTATTTCTGAGTACTAATAAAACCAGAGAAATCGAAACATCAAAGAATTCTTTGCTAGATGCGGCGCTTTTTAAAGAATTACTTACAAATTTGTTATCCGGATGTTCTTTAACTGAAATGTATCCCGATAAAATTGAAATATGGAACGAAATGCTGAAACATATTCCACCGTACAGAATAAATGAAGAAGATGCAATATGTGAATGGATTGATGATTTTTATACCGATAATTATAATCACCGTCATCATAGTCATTTGTATCCTGTTTTCCCAGGTTGCGAAATATCAAAAAATGATCCTTTAATAAACAATTTTATTATAGCGGAAGAAATAAAAATGACAAAAGGATTGCAAGAACAATCAAGCTGGGCAATGGTTCTTTCATCTTGTATATATGCCCGTCTGGGTTTTGGAAATAAAGCCTTTAAAAATTTGGATATTATAGCACGCACTTGTCTTATGAATAATTTTTTCACTTTACATAATGATTGGCGTCGTATGGGTCCTGTTTCATGCAATGATTTCCGAATTTCCCCTTTCCAAATCGATGCGAATATCGGTATTCCCGCCGCGATAAATGAAATGCTTCTCCAATCGCAAAACGATGATATTTATATACTCCCCGCTCTTCCCGAACAATGGAAAAACGGAAAAATCGAAGGTTTATTAGCACGAGGAAACATAATTTGTAACATTTATTGGAATGAAAAAAATGGTTACGCAGAAATTTATTCTAAAAATGATGATAAAGAAAAAATTATCCGTTTGGGAAGCAATTATTATTTCGATTCTAAAAAAGATTTTATAAATATTGTTATCGGTAAAAATACAATAATAAAATTTTATAAATCGGAATAAAAATACTATGAACGAAAAAATCACAGGTAAATCTTATGTTTAAAGTTTTGTTCCAATCATTTCGATGAAATGATTGATTATTCATATAATACAAAAAAACTTTCCAGTAAAAATATTATACAAGTATAAAATATTAAAACGGAGAAATTTATGTCAATAAATAATATAGGTACTGTAAACATAGAAACCGAAAGGTTGCTGTTGCACCGTTTCACTTTAGAAGATGCTTGTGATATGTTCAATAACTGGGCAAATGACCTTGAAGTTTGTAAATATTTATCATTTGAACCGCATGGAAACATTGAAATTACAAAAAAAGTATTAGAAAAATGGATATCGGAATACAATGAAATCAATAGATACAACTGGGCAATAGAATATAAAAAAATCGGACAGCCTATAGGTTCAATAACTGCTATTGCATTTTGGGAAAAAAATTACAGCTGCGAAATTGGTTATTGCATCGGTAAAAATTATTGGTCAAAAGGTATTATGACTGAAGCTATGCGAGCTTTAATAAAATTCTTTTTTGAAGAAGTCGGATTAAACAGAATTCAAGCTCAGCACGATGTATTGACTATAGGATCAGGAAGAGTTATGGAAAAATCCGGGATGAAACTTGAAGGAACTCTTCGCCAAAGAAGAATGAGGCGTGACGGATCGTTCGGAGACGGTAATTTATGGGCTATTATAAAAAGCGATTATATCAATTCTGAAATCAATTTTTAACATATATACGCGATACCCGAAAGTTTTAAAGATTGGCTGTAATAATTTTATTGAATAAATTTATTTAGGAGAATAAGTAATGAAAAAATTCACATCTTTACTATTATGCGTGATTTTTATTTTTACCGCAATTTCCTGCGCAGACAAATCAGAAAAAGCAGACAATAGTTCCATTACTATCACAGAATCCTCTGCGGAAGTTGAAACATCAGTAATCGAAACATTGGCAAAAGACAATTTTAACGGACACAATTTCATGATTTTAGGTGAAGTTATGCGGGATTATTATACTTTTGAAGCTTTAGACGGAGAAGTTATAATCGACGCAGTTTATAACCGTAACGCAAAAGTGGAAGATATGTATAATATTAGTTTGGAATTCAATCTTGTCGAATGGAAAACAGCTCCCAAAACAATAACGAATTTAACCGCTTCAGATGATAATACATACGATTTATATACTTCCACGCATTTATATCTGGGACCGATTATTACCAGCGGAAGCGTTCAAAACTGGAACAACATTACTTCGGTAGATACAAATAATCCATGGTATGTCACGGCTGCAAATGATACATACAGTATCGGTGAAAGCAAATTACTTTTATTCGGAGACTTTTTGGAATCTAATATCAATAACTGCTGGTGTATGGTTGTAAATAAACAAAAAGCACAGGATTATAATCTTCCGGATCTTTATGAAGCAGTTGATACGGGAAAATGGACAATTGATTATTTAATGGATCAGACAAAAGCAATTTATGAGGATTTAAACGGAAATTCCAAATCGGACGAAGGAGATTTTTACGGATTCGTAACCGATATATATGCGGGTATCGATTCATTCTCCCGGACATGCGAATTAAGTGCGATTTCAAAAGACAGCAATAATTATCCTGTTCTCGATTTTTATAACGAAAAAACGGTATCAGCCTATGAAAAACTATATACATTATATTACGAATGTATCGGAACATGGGCAAACAAAGCCGCTTTTTCGCATATTGATACTATGTTTGCCACCGGTCAAACCGTTATATCGAATACTATGATTATCATGTTAATGGGTGATACGATGCGTGATATGAAAGACGATTACGGTGTACTTCCCTACCCCAAATTAACAGAAAGTCAGGAAATGGGTTATACTCATCTTGACGGTACATTCAGCGCGATGATGGTTCCGATATCTCAGCCGTCTGAAAATTGGAATCGTACGGGTATTATAACGGAAGCTCTCAATGCTTTAGGGTATGAAATGGTAAAACCAGCGATGTATGATATTACGCTGAAAACAAAAATATCACGCGATGAAGATTCTATCCGTATGATGGATTTAATTCTTGCCGGAAGAAGATTTTCTTTTGATTCGTTAGACGAAGACGGATTTCCGTTTTCACCGGTACGTGCGATGAGAAACTTGTTAAGCGTAAAAAATAAAGACATAGCATCATATAATGCGGCAAATGAAAAATCAGCAATAAATTGGGTTGAAAAAATGATTAAAGCTTATGAAGCTTCAAAATAAATAGTAAAAATGTAAAGGATATATTATGAAATACGAAGTTGCAGTATATTATTTTCCTCAATGGCATCCGGAACCGGATACAGCCAATAAAAACAACCGTGATCCAAACTGGAGCGAATGGGATGTATTAAAAAATGCAAAACCGCGTTTTCCCGGCCATATACAGCCTAAAATTCCGCTTTGGGGATATACCGATGAATCAGACCCTGTTTGCATGGAACAAAAAATTAACGCGGCTGCAGATAACGGAATCGATGTTTTTCTTTTTGACTGGTATTGGGCTGACGGAGGAACTTATCTCAGAAGCTGTTTGGATAAAGGATTTTTAGGAGCAAGAAACAAAGACCGTTTAAAATTCGCTCTGATGTGGTGCAATCACGATTTAGGTGTTTTCGGTCCCGGTGCTGTAAAAATCGAAACTTTCCGTTCAATGTGTGATGATATAATTAAAAATTATTTTCCGCTTCCTCAATATTGGAGAGTTGACGGAAAAGTATATTTTTCGATTTATCAGCTTTTTTCATTTCTAGAAACATGCGGTGATAATGTAGAAACCGCTAAAAACGAACTTGATTTACTTCGTAAAAAAGTTTTTGAAGCCGGATTGGGTGAAGTTCATATAAATGCGGTTGATTTTGGGGTAAGGCAGCTTCCCGAAAAGTTCTGTAAAAATTGGAATGAAAAAAATACATTGCTTGAATATTTGGGAATCGACAGTATAACTTCTTATGTTTGGCTTCATCATACGATTATTCCCCATTTCCCCGATTATCCTTACAGTGATTATATGGAAACAGCTCTTTGCGTTGAAAAAGAAAAATCTTCGCAATATAAAATACCGTATCATCCGAATGTTTCAATGGGATGGGACAGTTCCCCCAGAACAAACCAGGATATACCATATGAAGAAGGTGCGTACCCGTACAGCCCCGTCTTAATTGACAACACACCGCAATTATTTAAAAAAGCTCTTTCCGAAATAAAAGAACAAATCGACAATGGATTCCACAAAGCTCCTGTTATAACCATAAATTCATGGAATGAATGGGGAGAAGGTTCATATATAGAACCGGATATAAATAATGGATATGCTTATCTTGAAGCTATCCGCGATATATTCGGTAACGGTAAATAAATGGATTTGAATATATTTAATAAAATACACGAAGAAATAAAAACTCCGTATCAATACGGAGTTATACTTCGTCCTTCCGGAATCAAAGGCTCCCCGGACAGCGATGCTGTTGATTGCCCTTCTGTTTTTGAAAACGAAGGAAAATATTACATGACATACGTCTGCCACAACGGAGACGGTTATAATACTGCAATAGCTTACAGTGATGATTTGCTACATTGGGAGAAACTTGGTATTATACTTGATATGGGTAAAACCGGTGATTGGGATGAATTCAATGCCGCGGGTTTTATAATACGCGAATTTTCTTGGGGAAAAGTTCCTAAACTGCATAAAAAAAACGGATTTTATTACATGCCTTATATCGGTTCATGCGAAGCCGGATATGAGCGCGGAGTTATATCAATGGGTATCGCTTCTTCGGAAAATCTCCTTGAGGGATGGAAAAAATACGAAAACAATCCCGTTATGCGTCCGCAATATCCGTATGAGGGAGTCAAATTATGGAAACAATTTGTTATATTTTCAGATGGCAAATATATTGATTATTATAACGCCGGAAGCAATCCCGAACAGATATGTATCGCTTTTTCCGATGATCTTTTTTACTGGAATAGATATGATAATAATCCCGTGATATCCAAAACAGAAACTGAAAACGGATTTTGGGGACAATACATAAGCGGTGATCCCAACGATATTCAAAAAATATGCGGTGTTTGGGTAATGTTTTATTTTACCGATACACCGGATGGGTTTTTAGATAGTTTTGCGGTTTCGGAGGATTTGATATCATGGAAAAAATCGCATATAGCTCTGACAAACCGCAATAACGGATACGACAGCACATACGCACATAAACCCTGCGTTATAAAACATAACGGTATAGTTTATCATTATTATTGCGCGACGGGAAGCGAAGGAAGAGTTATCGCTTTAAAAACCTCAAAACAATTTGATTGAATCATTATATTTTATTTAAAAATGCGCCTCTTGCGTGTAAAATCCATTGTGCTCTGTCAGCCGGATCTATTCCCTGCCGTTCTCCGATTGCGCCCAAATTGTCCGGACATTCTCTGTATCCGTAAAATTCAGGAATATATAAAGCTTTTCCGCTTGTCATTGAAGCAAGCTTTACCGGATATTCAAGCGATGACGAAACCGGAAGAATTGCTTCCATTGTAAAAATATTGTAGGTAATAACAGGAGTGTCAAAGCTTCCCCTCATCAATAATATATCTGAAATAATTTTACCGAGAAAATTTTCTTCGGAAGTTATGCGTACTTTTATTAAGGGTTCGAGCAGTGTTGTTCCTGTTTTTATTAATCCGTCAGCCAAAGCCATGGGAGTAGCTACAAAAAAATCGAGCGGATGGGTGTGTATCGTATGATGTTCTCCATCCTGAAGAGTAACCAGCATATCAGTCACAGCCCAACCTTTTCTTCCGCATTCTATCGAATCAAAAAGCGAATTTTTAATATGTTCCTGATACTTGTAAAATAATTTATTATGCGGAACTTTACCGCCGTCCCATACAACTCCGCTCCCGCGAGGAAGCGGAGTTATTCCTAATTTAACAACCGCCCAACATGGTTTAGGCATTGTATAAGCTTCAAATCCTACTCCTTCACGCGCAGGAGTCTCTTTATAAATAACACTCGGCAAAGAAAATACAGTATCAATTTTATATTTTCTCAACAATATTTCCCGCATTACTTCAATTTGAATATTTCCGGTCAGATCAACATTAACTTCTCTTTTGGTTTTTTCCCATCTATAATTTATTAAAGGATCTTCTTCTGTCATTTCTTGTACAGCTTCAATCAATTTTGCCAATTCCGCCGGATTATTTGGTTTGATTTTTGATGAAAGGTATGGATTTGCCATTTTATAAAATTTACATTTTCCTCTTTCTCCGATATAATTCGCGACGCGTACCGAAACCAAACCGCACAAAGCCGCAATGTCTCCGTTTGATACTTTTCCCGTATCATAATATTTTGAACCGGACCATTTCCTTATCTGCGTAATTTTTTCTGTGTTCAAAATCATATCACGGTTTTTTATTTCTCCTCCAAAAAGCCTTACATATGCTATTTTCCCGATATCGCGATCATGTTCGATTTTAAAAATATATGCTGATAATTCGTTTACTGATTTTTCGTCCGCACGGGGAAAATATTTTGTAATTGTTTTAAGAATTTCATCTATTCCGATTCCAAGACTTGCCGAACCGCATAATACAGGTATTGCTTTTCTTTCTTTTACAATTTCCAGAATTGCTTTGTTTAATTTTTTTTCGTCAATTAAAATGTTTTCGATATATGAAAAAGCAATTTCTTCATTGTAGTCCGCCGCTTTTTCAATTAATAAATTATTATCTATAGTTTTAACGGAAAATTCTTTGCTTCCTTCGTTCAAAGGAAAATTTAAACATAAACAAGGCAAACCAAATTCTATTTCAATATTTTTTATTATTTTTTCAAAATCACTTCCGGTTCTGTCAATTTTATTTATAAATATTAAAGCGGGAAGATTGTAATTATTTATGGCGTTCCATATTTTTTTAGTATTCGATTGTATCCCCTCAACTGCGGAAACAACCAAAATTACACCATCTGCCGCTCCGATTACCCTTTCAACTTCTCCCGCAAAATCGGTGTGCCCGGGAGTATCTATTATATTAATGTCACAATCTTCAGCGGTAAGTGAAGTAACCGCCGCTTTGATAGATATACCCCTTTCCCGTTCGATATCCATTCTGTCGGTTTGAGTTGTTCCACTGTCAACGCTGCCCGCTGTTCTGATTACATTGCATTTATACAATATTTGTTCGGTCAGAGTTGTTTTGCCCGCGTCTACATGTGCCGCTATTGCTATATTTATAATTTTATCAGGAGTTTTTGACATAATAATTTTTGCTCCGTATAAATTAAAACTAATAAAAGAATTATTTTAAATTGATTTGAAAAACTTTAAACAAACATATAATAATCAAATAAAAATTTAAATATATGGATTTTTTTATACATCGATTAAAATATTTCAAAGTCGATTTTTATAAATTATAACACATACTTTTGTATTCATCAACTGTTTATATGGTTCGGTATAATATATACTACAACGTTTTTATATAATATAAGCCGAAATAATTCAATTTAATTATAAAACAAATAATAATATACACAAAAAATATTATCGGTATTTGTAGTAATATACAAAAATATAAATTTAATGTTTTTCATTTGTAATTTAAATGACGATATGTTATAATAAAACCAATGTATAAAATTACATAACATAAATATAAATATGGAGGGATACATATGAAAACCAGAGTTCTGTATTTCCCTGAAAGTAATAAAAAACTTTCATTATACGCTGATATATTAGCGGCAAAATTAGAATGTAAAACCGACAAAATACCTCCGGCATATAACTGCGAAAACGAAAAACTTGTTGTTATCGGAGTTAAAATCGGAAACGACGCTCCGGATGCTTTAGCTCGGTTTTGTAAAATATTAAACAAAACACGCGCTCAAAACGTCGCGTTCTTTTTCGACGGGCCAAAAAATGTTGTTGACGAATTAGCGAACAATATACGCGAAGCAGGCGCAAATGTCATATCTCCTTCTTTCACTTGTAAAACTGGCGGATTACCTTTTTTAGCAAAAGTATCGGCAGACGAAAAGAAAGAAATTTTAGAATGGATTGATAAAATACTCCTTGAAGTTAAATAATTATCAATTTATAGTGTGTATTTTTTACAATTGAATAAAAGTTTAATGGGCGGATTTTTCTGCCCGTTATTGTTTGATATAATAATTATATAAAAAGTTACTTGCGGTAAAGTTACCGTTTATATATATGCAATAAAAATATAATGGAGGTTTTAACATGAGTTTTTATGATAAACTAAAACGTTTGGAGAGTGTCAGCACTGTTAACTATTGGGCGCATCGAATTGGTGCTCAGCTTTCTTATATGGCTAATCTTTCGAGAGGCAAAGGCAATATTTATAATGAACGCCTCGAAGTTGCTCTTGATTATTTAATGGCTAAATTAGACGAAAATCATTCCATTGTAAAACCTGACGCTCAACATGTTGAAAGTATGCTGGCTGATTTAAAAGAAACCGCAAAATCATACAAGGTATACTGTATATCTCATGCACATATTGATATGAACTGGATGTGGGGTTATCAGGAAACCGTTTCAATCACGGTTGACACATTCCGTACAGTCCTAAATTTAATGCGTGAATATCCTGAATTTACGTACGCGCAGTCACAAGCTTCAACTTACAAAATTATCGAAAAACATGCTCCGGAAATGCTTAGCGAAATAAAAAAATATGTCCATGAAGGACGTTGGGAATTATCGGCTTCAACTTGGGTTGAAACAGACAAAAACATGCCCAACGGCGAATCTCTTTCAAGGCATATACTCTATACAAAAAAATATCTTTCCAAATTATTTGATATTAATCCGGATACTCTTCGTTTTGATTTTGAACCCGATACATTCGGCCATAACGCAAATGTTCCTGAAATATTGCAAAACGGAGGAGTTGATTATTACTACCATTGCCGCGGTTATGACGGACCGAATGATATTTACCGCTGGCATTCAAAATCCGGTGCGGAAATATTAGTACACCGCGATCCAAATTGGTATAACGGAGAAATATCTTTGCGTTGCTTTGTTGATGTTCCGCTTTTCTGCGATAAAAACAATTTAGATATTTATTTGCGTGTATACGGAGTCGGAGACCACGGAGGCGGACCGACAAGACGCGACATAGAATGTATAATCGACTGCGCTTCATTCCCGTTATATCCCGATATTAAATTCGGTACTTACGCTGAATATTTCAAAGGGCTTGAAAAATTCCGTTCTTCCCTTCCCGTCGTCGATCATGAATTGAATTTTGTTTTTACCGGCTGCTACACAACTCAAACCCGTATAAAATTATCTAACCGTATATCAGAAGACAGACTTTACGACAGTGAAATGTTGTCTGCCGCAGCTTCTGCTTTGGCAGGAGCATCATATAAAAATAATCTATACGGAAAAGCTTGGGAAAATGTTCTTTTCAATCATTTCCATGATATACTTCCGGGCTCCGGTATTATTGAAACACGCGAATACGCTTTAGGTTTGTTCCAGGATACACTTGCCTGCGCTAATACTAACGCCAACACCGCTATGTTTGAAATAGGAAACAATATTGATACATCAGCTGTAAAATTCGATGATTTCCGTCAGTCGAACGCTGAAGGCGGAGGTGTAGGTTTTGCGATTTGTCATGAAAGCGGACACCAATTCCCGCAGACGGAACGCGGACGCGGAAGAGTACGCGTACTTCACCTTTTCAACACAACAATGTATGACAGAAACGAACCTGTAGAAGTCACAGTTTGGGATTATCCTTATGATCTAGGACGCGTTTTCATATGTGATTCTGCGGGAAATGAAATTCCGTTCCAATTCACAAACGGAGGAAGCGGATATTGGGGTCATACATTCATAAAATTATTAATCGAAGCTAATATCCCCGCATTCGGCTATGAAAGTTATATAATTGATTGTAAAAACTACGATTCGATACCCGGATATGTAAATCCTTCAGACCGTGCCGATCATTTCGGCGATATACCGGTTATATTGGAAAACGATTATATCAAAGCTGTTTTTGATCCTTGTACAATGGCAATAAATGAATTGTATGATAAATATACAAAAGAATTTATCGTAACTCCCGAGCGTCCAAGCGCAATATTCAGATTAATTATGGAAAATCCGCGTTTTGGTATGACTTCATGGCGTGTGGGACCCTATATGAGTATTGACGACTTAAATTCTAAATCTCATATTGTACGAGTAACCGATTACCGTTATGAGCCGCTTCGCAGTTATGTTTCTTATGAAATAGGATTCGCTTCTTCAAAACTCAATGTTACGGCAACTTTATATAAGGGATCGAAATATATAAAATTTGATGTTGACGTTGACTGGCATGAAAGAGGATCAGGCTCCGGCATACCTCAGCTCAATTTCTATGCTCCGGTTAATTACACAGCAAAAAATTATAAATACGATATTCCTTTCGGAACTATAGAACGCGGAGATATAGTCCATGATGTTCCCGGCAATAGTTTTATCCGTGTAGAAAGCGGAAAATTAAAATCACTATTCATTGTAACCGATTCAAAATACGGTTTCCGCGGAACGAATAATTCCGGTGCGGTTACATTAATACGCAGCGCAACCGAACCTGATCCGTATCCGGAATACGGCCGTCATCATATAAAACTCGGTCTCGGCGTATGCTGCAACGATTGCCAAATTAAATTTGCTACATTATTCAATCACGCTATATCATTCAGTTCAGGTACAGGTCACAGCGGAAAATTACCTATGCGTGGTCAATTAGGCGCAATAGCCGGAGATCCGATGGATTTACCGGTTAAAGTCTCCGCGGTTAAAACATCTGAAGACGGAAACGGTTATATAATAAGATTAAGCGAATACAAGGGAATCGGCGGAAAAGTCGATTTGAAATTATTTGCTTCTCCTAAATATGCCGCTCTTGTAGATATAACTGAAAAACATGTTTTAGAAAACTGCGAAATTTCCGGTAATAATGTATCATTCGATATAAAACCGTATTCAATAGCAACTTTATATATAAAATAAAACTTAAACAAATCACAATAAACTCCTGCTCTGTGTAAAAAAGCGGGAGTTTATTATTTTTATTTTATAGTATCTTTCCAGCCGTTTGATCGGATTATTATAGATTGCCATTTTTTCTTTGTTTCAGAAGTATTATCCGCCGATGATAAACGGTCTAAAAATAATATAACTTCGTTTAATGATCCTTCAATAATATTAGTACCGACGGGTCTTCCGAGCTGAACATTTTCATCAGCCGGATCGGGATCTTTTATTTGTTTTCTATATGAGTGAAGAACATGAAATGAATGAATCAAGGTATCTATAATAATCATTTTATCACGATATCTTTCGGCAATGGGAAAATCACGGCGGTAGTTTAAGAATGCCGTAATAGCGTTTGCCCCGTATAATTGTTTGTTTTTATACGAAGAACGAAATTCTTCCCATGTAGCACGAAAACCGCATCCGCACAAAAAAACCTCTTCGTTTAAATATACATCTTTTCCGCACTTCGGACAAATCAGATTTTTATTTTCAAAACCATAAGTAACAGAAATAATACTCTCACATCTCGCATATAAAGCCCATCCCACTTCATCTGCCAACTGATCATCTAAAATACCGATACTGTCCTGTTTGTATAAACGTTCGATTATATCCTGAGAAACTTTTTTTGCCCATTTAATAATAAAAACCACCTCCGATTCAATTATATCATTACAATATACATGAGTCAATCGGAGGCGGGAGGGTATTATATGAACCCGGTATTTATAAAAAGTTAATTATTCTTGAAGCTTTATTTTAATGTTAGCTAATGATCTTATAGGAACATTGAAAAAAATATCTTTTCCTTCTATTTTAATATTACCCGAAATTTCCGAATCCATCAAATCGCATAATACCGCCGATTCCAAATTACGGGCAAATGTAATATTGCAATCAGAAAGTTCGTCTGATAAATTATATAGTTTAATCATTATATATCCTTCATTTGCCGCGACAGATGAAATAACGCAATTATCAGATGCAAATTTAATAAATCTGCCTTCGGATGCCAAAATACCTTTATGCTGCGAAACAGGCTGATATGTATATTTATTATTATATGAAGAAGCGGTTTCTTCCATTATTTTTGCGTCAGAAGAAAACAATCCCGCATAGAATTTGATTTTATGCTGTCCTCTTTCCGGATACGGATCCGGATTTGTCGATGTATTAATAAAAGTTGCTATCAAAGTTCCGTCATTTAATCCTCTGTAGCCGTATTTGCTTTCGGTTATTAAAGCCGGACATAAACCGTCGTATAAAGCCATCGCGTATTGTAAAGCGGGAACATCGCATTCAAGAGGTTTTCTTTTTATAACTCCAGCCGGTATATCATACATATAATTATCAGGAGCTTCGATTAAAGGCAATTCATATGTCAATACAGGAACAGTTGTTCCTCCGATTTCCTTCCAATCAACTTCCGCGTAATATGTTATTGCTCTCGAACCTTTTTCAAGGTAACAATGCAATTTTATATCAGAATTTAATACTTTATATTCCGCGACAAAACCTCTTCTTAAATTCCCGTGATATTCCCATCTGATATTTGTTGTTTTATTAATATTTTCTTTTCTTAAATATAATCCGATATTCCAAGCGCTTGATGAAGCTCTCTCTGTATCGACGATCCTAAGCCCTGCACGGCACCCTTCTTTTAAGTATTCGTTACCGCCGTAAGAATCTTTAAACGAAATCATTTCGCCGGTTTTATAATCGAATTCCGCTTTAATATATTCGTTTTCCAAAACATAATTGTGGTTTTCGCCGTGAGTACGTCCGTCGGGTTGATAATACAGAGGATAATTCCCCGCAAGCGGTTCTTCCTTTAAAATTATAGTTGTGTATCCAAAAGAGGGTATTGTTAAATAAACTAAAATACGGAAAAATTTATGATCCCAATATTGCTGTAAACCTCCGTCCAGGAGTTGTATCTCAAGCGGATTATTTAAATAATCGTAAACCTTAATACGGCGCATATCACCTGTCCAATCCCAAACTGTGATTTCAACCGGTTCAGACTTATCCGAATGGGTAGGATTAAATATATTAAATATTCTGTTGCGTCCTGCACCTCTTTCCGGCCGCGGCATTCCGCTGTAATTTTCAACACCGTACCCTGCTCCCGCGCCTTCCGACTGAGTTTCGCTTATATCTTCAAATATGTTAAAACAGGATGTATCGATATTTTGTGATAATACTAATTGAGAAGAAGTATATTGAGACTGTGCTGCCGCAAGTGAATTAGAAAATAATCCCATAGCGTGTTCACGGCTGTCCTGAACACAAGATCCTGTTAGTATATCATGGAAATGCGTAAACAAAACATCACGCCACGCTATCTCCAGTTTTTGAGAATTGTTTTTATATCCGGTTGAACTGTTAGCAAAAGCGGACAAGGTTTCGGCATTGACAAGAGCTCTCTCACATGAACGATTACCCATTTTTATTCTGCTTTGTGTTGTATAACAACCCTGGAATATAAAATTCAATTCTTTTTCGACGACCGGAAGAGAATCACGAATACTTTCGGCTTCATGGAAAAATTCGCGGAATGTACCGAATTTTATTTTGGGATAAACGGGCCATTCCATCATTTCTATAGCTCTTTCAACATCACGCCGTGTGGGACCTCCTCCATGATCGCCCACTCCATATACTACAAGACCAGTTTTAAAACCGGCGCATCTTTTAGAAATATCTATAATACCTGCTCCGATTTTAGGTGTTATTGCACTGTTATACCAATATTGCTCACGATAAACCAATACTTCTTTGCCGGATTGTCCTCTCCAGCGGTATAAAGCCTGATTACCGTCGAGAGCACGGCAATGATAATAATATTTTACTCCGCCGAAATTATTAATTTCCGGAACATTTGCGCTGTGTCCGAATGTATCGGGTGAAAAATCAACTTCAAGAGCAGATGGATCAATATCCCATACATCACGTAAATAGTTTTTAGTATATTTTATATGACGTAAAAGAGATTCTGTATTAGGCATATTTTTATCGGTTTCCACCCATGCGGAAGCTGTAACTTCCCATCTTCCCTCTCTTATTCTCGCTTTTATACGATCCATCAAATCGGGTTCAAAATCTTCGATTATTTTATATACAGAAGACTGTGACTGCGAGAAGCAAAATTGCGGATATTCATCCATTATATCCAAGACAGTGCGGAAAGTAGCTATCGTTAAAGCAACAGTTTCGTGCCAGCTCCACATCCAGTTCATATCTATATGAGCATGTCCCGCTAATATCAATTTATATTCACGCGCCGCTTCCGATAAAGGCAGAATCATTTTTTCTGCGTTATGACAAGCAGTTTTTGTAATAACTCCCTCTTCATCAATATTGCTTTTTAAATAATCCAAAGCACAGTTAATTTCATTTTCAAATTTGTTTTCGTTTACCTGCGATAAAAGAATAGCAAATTCCAATTCACCCAATATTCTTCTTATCCATTTATTCGGCATTGTAATACGTGATTGTTCTTCGCGCGGCATACCGAATGTTTCTTCATAACCGTGTATTTCTCGGTTTCCTCCGACAAGTTTCTTCAGCGTTTCAAATTTTTGCGCTAATGTTTTCATTTACAGACAACCTCCCCAATTCATCCTAATGATATTTTATATTACTAAAAAAAATAATTGCAAATTATAATCAATTATAAACTATAACTTACAATTATTCAATAAGGAAAAAAATTTTTATACTTAGCTATACATTGTTTTACTTAGTTTGCGGCTATAATCAAGCAAAAGCACTGCAAAATAAAGAAACAATGTTATTTATTTTAAATAATTCACTTCCAATAATTTAACTGATTTAAACATATACAAAAAGATATTATTTTTTGCAAAAAAAGTAACATTATAATTGTCTTATATTTAACTTGACGTTATAAATAATATTTAATATAATAATATAAATCACGGCAATTGATAAGATGCCAAATAATTCAAAGGATCCACATCAATATCATCCACTCTAATTTCAAAATGGAGATGCGGGGCTGTTGAGACTCCGGAATTGCCGCTCAGAGCTATTATATCACCCATAGCAACTACATCTCCGATTTCGCATAATATTTCGCTCAAGTGCGCATAGCGGGTGGTAAATCCGTTTTTATGTTCGATGATAATCATACTCCCGTATGAACGCGAAGTAGCCGCATATATAACCGTCCCTCCGTCGGAAGCATAAACATTTGTTCCTAAATCAACTTTTATATCAACACCGAAATGGTATGTATCACCGTCAAATTCTTCTCTCTGTTCTCCGTATTGAGATGTGATAACCGGATATTCTTCCAAAATCAAAGGCCACATAAATTTACCCACAGATCCCGGAGAAGGCTGAACGACGCTTCCTGTTAATATAACTTCGTTAACTTTTTCGGTTATTATTTCTCTTCCGATTTCTTTCTTTGAAATTATTTCATTATCCCGATAGGTAACTTCATAAATAATTTTTTCTGAACCGTTTGTTCCTTCGCTGACTTTTTTAGAATACCATGTAAATCTTTTATCAGTGTATTGATATTCTGTTTCGTGAGGAATTGATACTTCTTCGGATTCGTATAAACTATAATAAAACGATAGCTCCGGTAAATAATCAAATTCCTTATATAAATTTTCACTAGAATTGTCAGAACGGTTTATTCCGTAGTCTATTTCTTCATTTACCGCTGAAGCCGCAAGACTTCCAAAACCGGTTATTATATTATCTTCGTTTTTTACTTCTTCTTTTGTTGTATCCTCCGGTATAATACTTGTTTCTTCCGAGGAATCAACTATCGTTGTTTCTGATGTTTCTTCTGAAATCGAATCTTCAGTTTTTTCATTTTCTTCTTTTAATATTGATTTTTCATGTTCGTTTTCGTTTTCAATTCCAACGGGAATTATTTCACCGGAAATTGATGAAACCTGCTGTACACTTGATACAGGGGGAGCTTTATATAAAATACCGGATATATACGGAGTAGAACCGATTTTTGTTTTTAAAATATCAAAAAGCTGCTTTTCGCTCAATATTTCATTTTTTATGTATAATTGCGATGATATTTCTATGTTGTTGGATAATTTTATTGAGTGTATATATTTTCCGGCATATTTATTTTCAACATATTTTTCAATATCCGATATAGCATTATCAATATCTTCTTTTGTTTTACATGTAGCAACAAAAACATTATCCATAAACAATGAATATGCTTCTTCAATGTTAACAGTACCGTATTTTAAAATATTATCTTTTATCTGTTCGACATTTAAACATTGTTTTATATCGGACACTGTTTTAATCTTATAATCTAAACCGTCATTGAAATAATATAATTTCCCTGATTCAAGATAAAAATCAACTGTTAATAAATCGAGAGCTTTGCGAACATTTTCGTAATTTTCAACAGAACCGATATATTGACCTCCTACATATAGATCGTATATAATTATTCCGTTAGTTTTAGTATGAATATATAGAATACAAAAAATTGTTAATACTGCGATTAATACAACCGAAACAATATTAAATACAATTTTTTTATTTATTTTTTTACCTTCATTTTCAATTTCTAATAATTTTCGTTGAATTTCCATGTTTTTCGACATCAAAAATAGATGAATATACCTTTTAATTTTTTTTTATGAATGATATAATAAAATATAGAACAAGATTTAATTTAATATTATTTGTTCTTACATTAAATTTAATATTAAATTTTTTAACTCCTTATATAATCACAAAATTTTTTTCATCGCCTTTCAATTCAATATTTCTGGAATGTTTCAGATTAATTATAACTTTATTTTTAAAATATGCAGGATTTTTTTTATCTGTAATAATAATACTATCATCAAAAGAAATAAAAACCGTTTGTCCGGTTAACATAAAATTCGTAAAATTTTCGCCTTTTTTATTGTTTTTATTACCTGCGGTAATATTAATTACCGGAATGATTACAAGCTTTATATTATCTTCTTTTTTTAATTACAAAACCATAACAGAAAACAATGAAATAATTATTGCTTCATCATCATTTTCGGTTTATATAGTTTATTTTATATCTGTTGTTATAATTCCCGCTGTTTTTGAAGAATATCTTTTCCGAGGTTTAATAATGCGTTTATTATCGGAAACTTCTATAAAATTCGCAATTATAACACAAGCAATATTATTCGGTTTAATGCATGCTAATCCCGAAAAAATATTTTACGCCGCAGCCGGAGGTTTAATTTTAGGTTATGTAACAAAAATATACAATTCACAAATACCTTCTATGATACTTCATTTATTTTGCAATTTTATATTTTTTTTGCTGACAACGTTTTATCGTAACGGTTTATTTATCGGTATAATGATTTTGGCAATATTTACATCCGGAATTTTATCTATGGTAATTTTGCTGATAAAAGGATATTTTAAGCAATTGAAGGAATATAATCCTCAAAGCAAACAATATTTTGAGACTTTTTGGTTATCATTTCCTGCTTTTGTGTATATAGCGGTATTTACTATAATATCATTAAGGTATTTTTATATATGAATGACAGCATTATAACAAAAAATAATGAATTTTTCATGAACGCTGCAATAATACTGGCAAAACAAGCGGGAAACCTCGGAGAAGTTCCCGTAGGAGCGGTTATAATAAACGGCGATGTAACGAAAAACGAATATTATAAAAATCAAAATATAATAAATGACAGTAATATTGTAATCGGAACCGGTTATAATATGAGAGAACGCGGTAAATGTTCGATCCGTCACGCCGAAATCGAAGCTATACAAAAAGCTTGCAGTCATTTGCAAAGCTGGAGGCTTGACGAATGTACAATATATGTAACTCTTGAACCGTGCGTCATGTGTGCCGGAGCGATAATTAATTCGCGTATCAAACGTGTAGTTTACGGAGTAAAAGATTACAAAGCCGGAGCGTTCGGATCTGTATTAAATGTAAATTCGTATCCTTTGAATCATAAAACAATTTTGGTTTATCCTGTCATGGAAAAAGAATGTTTATATTTATTACAATCATTCTTTTCTGATTTAAGAAAAAATAATAAAAAATAACGCTTGCTCATTAAAGTAGAGTAGGCGTTATTTTCATTGAAATTTTTATATAACTTTTATTGTAAATTGATACTTGATATTTAATACTTAATATGTTTTAATGGAGAACGCAGCGTTCAGTATCTTTATCGAATATATGAACACGGGATGTATCAATAGCAATTTTAATTGTGTCGCCTGTACGGGCTGTGCTGCGTGCAGAAACACGAGCTATAAGCGGCTGTTCGTCTGTTAAGAGATACAGATAAATTTCCGCTCCCATTAACTCTGTAACTTCAACAAAAGTCTGGATTATATTTTCAGGCATTTTTGATACTCTGTCATCATCGTAGAGACACTCAGGTCTGATACCTATAACGATTTCTTTTCCTATATAATCTTTCAATACAGGGTTCGTGGATTTTTCAGGCGGTAATTTTAAACGGTTATTTCCGAATTTAATGAAGCAGTCATCGCCTTTTTGTTCGAGAGTACAGTTGATGAAGTTCATCATAGGAGTTCCGATAAATCCCGCGACAAATATATTAACCGGAAGGTCATACAGATTCTGAGGAGTATCAACCTGCTGAATAAGACCGTCTTTCATAACAACGATACGGGTAGCCATCGTCATAGCCTCTACCTGGTCATGTGTTACGTATACGAACGTTGTTCCGACTTTTTGATGTATCTTCGTAAGCTCTGTTCTCATTTGTGAACGTAATTTAGCGTCAAGGTTGGAAAGCGGTTCGTCAAGCAAGAATACCTTAGGTTCACGAACGATAGCACGGCCGAGAGCAACACGTTGTTTTTGTCCGCCGGAAAGAGCCTTCGGACGTCTGTCAAGCAAGTGGGTGATATCAAGTATACGCGCAGCTTCTTCAACGCGGCGTTTAATTTCTTCTTTCGGGGTTTTACGTAATTTCAAACCGAAAGCCATGTTATCAAATACTGTCATATGAGGATACAACGCATAGTTCTGGAAAACCATCGCAATATCTCTGTCTTTCGGTGCTATATCATTTACGAGACGGTCGCCTATGAAAAGTTCGCCTTCTGTAATTTCTTCAAGTCCCGCAATCATACGAAGAGTTGTTGTTTTTCCGCATCCCGAAGGTCCGACAAGAATTAAAAACTCTTTGTCTTTGATTTCAAGTGAGAAATCTGAAACAGCCGTAACGCCGCCCGGATATTTTTTATAAATATGTTTAAGTGATAAGCTTGCCATATAAAAATCCTCCTCAATAATTTGTATAATCCATACTACAGCAGTAAATCCGGTTTGATTTTAATTTATAATAACCGAATTATATGAAATGATATAAAACCGATTTGTAAAATGATATTCATACGGATTTTTTTATCTTTGTATATTCTATCAAATTTTTTCACTTTTTAAAAGAGATTATTTCTCCAAAGTTTTTATATTTCATTTATGCATACTGCACAATATAAAAAAATAATTTATGAATGGATAACTGATAACTTTAATATTAATTCTAATATATTAGAAATCACTATATTTTCATTGTAAGTGAAATTTTACCTCTTTCTGTGTCTACAGATAAAATTCTGACAGAAACAATATCACCCACAGAAACAACTTCTGACGGATGTTTAATAAATTTTGTGGACATTTGTGATATATGTACAAGTCCGTCCTGGTGTACTCCAATATCAACGAAAGCTCCGAAATCTATTACATTTCTTACAGTTCCGGTAAGAAGCATATTTACGCTTAAATCTTTAATATCAAGTATATCCGAACGGAATTCAGGCGCAGGAAGACTGTCGCGCGGATCGCGTCCCGGTTTATCCATTTCGTTTATTATATCTTTTAAAGTAGGTTCACCTATTCCTATTTCAAGGCACAATTTTTCGATACCGTAATTTTGTGCCGCTGAAGCGATGTTTAATGTCTTTTTATTTTTTAAATCGCTTTTGTTGATTTTTAATAAAGCAAGTAATTCTTTTGCGGCTTTATATGATTCCGGATGAACACCGGTATTATCAAAAATTTCTTCTGATGCGGGTACACGTAAAAATCCGGCGCATTGTTCGTATGCCCGTTTTCCTATCCTCGGTACTTTGAGTACTTCCACTCTTGATTTAAATTCTCCGTTTTCCTCGCGGTATTTAACAATATTTTTAGCGGAAGCTTCACCGATTCCGGCTACATATGAAAGCAGCGCTCCGGAAGCTGTATTTAAATCAACTCCCACTTTATTAACGCAATCTTCGACCACTCCTCCAAGCGCTTCTCCGAGCCGATTGGGTTTCATGTCATGCTGGTATTGTCCCACACCTATGGATTTAGGATCGATTTTAATCAGTTCCGCAAGCGGATCTTGCAATCTGCGCGCTATTGAAACTGCACTTCGCTGAGTTACATCAAAATCGGGAAATTCTTTTGCTCCGGTTTCAGAAACTGAATAAACCGAAGCTCCAGCTTCGGAAACTATGATATATTTAACTTCCTCTTTAATTTCACGCAGTACATCCGCTATAAACATTTCGCTCTCTCTCGAAGCTGTTCCATTCCCGATAGCTATTATATTTACATTATATTTTTTAATCAATTTTAATACTATAGCTTTAGCTTCGGGTATTTTTTCAAAAGGTTTTGTCGGATATATAACAGCCGTATCAATTACTTTTCCGGTTTTATCCACAACTGCAAGCTTACATCCGGTGCGGTATCCCGGATCAAGCCCCATGACTACAAATCCTCTTACAGGGGCTTGCATCAGGAGATTTTTTAAATTTTCAGCGAAAAGTTTTATCGCTCCTTCCGAAGCTCTGTCAAACAAATCCGATTTTATTTCACGTTCTATCGAGGGAGCAATCAAACGGCTGTAACTGTCAATTACTGCTCTTGATACATATTTCATAGCCGGACTCGAATGAGGCTCTAAAACACGCTGATATAAAAAATTAAGAGGTATACAAGTATCTATTTCCACGGAAAATTTTATAATTCCTTCGTTTTCCGCACGGTTTAAAGCCAGTATTCTATGTTCTGGAATATTTGAAATTTTTTCATTGTATTCATAATATTGCTCATATGTATCTTTCCCTGTTTTTGCGGAAGGAACGGATTTTTCGACATCTTTGGTTTTAACGGAATTTATAAATCCGTATTCAAACGTCATATCGCGTATTTCGTGCCGGTATTCTGCGTTATCAGAAATATCTTCCGCTATTATATCACAAGCTCCGTTAAGCGCGTCTTCTATGGTGCAAACTTCTTTTTCTTCGTTTATAAAATCTGCTGCGATTTCTTCTATTTCCCGTTCGCAGTATTCCTCCTGCATTATTAAAATCAAAGCGAGATCTTCAAGTCCGCGCTCTCTTGCAACCGAAGCGCGTGTTTTTCTATGCGGTTTGAACGGACGATATATATCTTCCAATTCTGTAAGTGTCAGCGCGTTATCAAGGGAAACCGAAATTTCATCTGTTAATTTTCCTTGTTCCGCAATAGACGCTTTAATTTCAGAACGTCTTTTATCAAAACCTCTTAAATAATTTAATCTGTCATATAATAAGCGAAGAGTTCCGTCATCTACTGAACCCGTAACTTCTTTTCTGTATCTTGCGATAAAAGGAATCGTATTTCCCTCATCTATCAAGGCAACTGTAGCGTCTATTTGTTTTTTTGTAAGTCCCAGTTCATCCGATAATGTTCTGTTTATGTCCATAAATATATACTTCCTGCCTAATTTACATATGATTTTCTAATATTTTTTGTTCATTTTCGTTAAGATATCGCCAATCTCCGCGAGCCAGTTTTTCATCGAGTGTTATATCTGCAAATACAATCCGCTCTAAATATATGATTTTATTCGCAACCGATTCAAACATTTGTTTTATTTGATGATATTTACCTTCATGGATAGTTATTTTACCTATGTCAAGCCCTGTCATTTCGATTTTAGCAGACTGCGTGACATAACCCCCTTCAATTTTAACTCCGTTTTCCAGTGCGTTTATGTCTTTTTCAGACAAGCTTTTATATGCTCTGAAAAGATATGTTTTATCAACATGATGTTTGGGTGAAAGAAGTTTGTGAGCCAGGTTTCCGTTATTTGTCAATATAAGCAGTCCTGTAGTATCAATGTCAAGCCGCCCTGCCGGAAATAAATTAATTTTACGCAATCTTTCCGGAAGCAGCGATAAAACTGTTTCTGATGAAGGGTCATCTGTTGAACTAATATACCCTTCCGGTTTGTTCAGCATAATATAAGTAAATTCGCGGTATTCGATTAATTCTCCGTCAAACATGACTCGGCATTTTTGAGGATCTATATGATCGGACACATCTTTGACAACTCTTCCGTCGATAACAATCAAACCTCGTTTTGCCGCAAGCGAAGCTTCTGTACGTGTGCATATTCCTGCCGAAACTAAAAATTTATCTATTCTCATAACAATCTATATTTATATTTTTTATAATTTTAAATAAAAGTGACAATTGAATATAAAACAGCCGCAAATATTCCGATAAGAAATATCCCGGCAAAAAAACCGGCCAGCAAATCCCATATCATAGCATATTACCTCCGTATTTATTATACGTTGTTAGTATGCCTTTTCTTATATTATTTATAATAATTTTAAATAGAATTTTATCATAAAACAAGTTCATTGTAAATACTTTAAATTATTTAATATTGACATAAGATATAAAATGTGCAATAATTGTCAATGTCATAATTAAAATTTTTTTATTAATATATATAACGGAGGTTTAGCAATGAACAAAATTAATGTTACAATATGGAATGAATATACTCATGAAAAACATAACGAATATGTAAAATCAATTTATCCCGAAGGTTTACATGCGACTATAAAATCATTTCAGGATCAAGATGAAACTTTAAATGTCCGTCTTGCCGCGCTTGATGATCCTTATCAGGGTTTGCCCGATGAAGTGCTTAATTCAACCGATGTTTTAATGTGGTGGGGTCATATGCGTCACGGTGATGTTGACGATGGGCTTGTCGCAAAAATCCGACGCCGTGTTATTTCTGAAGGTATGGGTTTTATAGCTATGCATTCAGCTCACGCATCAAAACCGTTTTGTTCTATAGTAGGTACGGACGGAGCTCTTTCCTGGGGTGATGATCAACCGGAAATAGTTTGGAATCTGCTTCCTTCTCATCCTATTGCTGCGGGAATACCCGAATCTTTTTGTCTTGATATAGAAGAATTATACGGCGAACCTTTCAACATTCCTCAGCCTGACGCTTTAGTTTTTGCAAGCTGGTTTAAAAACGGAAATATATTCCGATCAGGATGTTGTTTTTTACGCGGAATCGGAAAAGTTTTTTATTTTCAACCCGGTCATGAAAGCTGCAAATCATACCATAATGAATATGTAGAAAAAATATTAAACAACGGTATACATTGGGCAGCACCCAACAAATTCGGAATTAAAACTCCGACTTCCTGTCCCTGGATTCCCTCTGTTAAAGAAAAATACGGTCTGTAAAAATTTAAAAATCCATAAAAACAGTTAATACATAAAATAATGAAAATTATCTAACAAAATATTTTATTAATTTTTTAAAAAAGTACAAGAGGTAATTATTTTGATAAAAAATTATTACAAAGATTTAAAAACATTGCATGTCAACTGCGAAGAACCTCATGCGTATTTCATTCCGTATGAAAATAATATTCAAGCAAGGCGTAATATTAGAGGTAAATCCGCTTTTTTTAAATCTTTATGCGGAGAATGGAATTTTAAATTTTTTCAAAACATTTTAGATGTTCCCGACTTTTTAGATGCTGATTTTAATTTAAATGATTTCGATAAACTGACTGTACCTATGAATTGGCAAGTAGCTCTCGGACGAGGATATGATGTTCCTAATTATACAAATATCAACTATCCTTTCCCTTGTGATCCGCCTTTTATACCTGATAAAAACCCTTGCGGTTTGTATATCCGGGATTTTAATTTAACAAGTTTAGTTTTGGAAGAAAAAGATGTTTTGTTAAATTTTGAAGGAGCGGACAGTGCGTTTTATGTTTGGATAAATGATTATTTCGCAGCTTACAGCCAAGTTTCACATCTCACCAGCGAAATTGATATCACAAAATATTTAAAGGCAGGCAGAAACACAATAAAAGTTTTGGTTTTTAAATGGTGCGAAGGAAGCTATTTGGAAGATCAGGATATGTGGAGGCTTTCGGGATTGTTTCGTGAAGTCTATCTGTTATACCGAGACAAAAAACGCATTATAGATTTTTTTATAAAGCCTATTGTAAAAAGTGATTATAAATCTGCTTCTGTTACTGTAGAAATACAAACAAATTCATCTCTTAACGGGAAATATGCGTTTTTTGAAAACGCAAAATACAAATCCGGTATTTCGAAAGACAATGAACATATACGCCGCGGAACTATAGCACACGGTACATTTGAATCAAGCAATACTACTGTTATAAATTTCGAAATACCTTCTGTAAATTTGTGGTCGGACGAAGATCCGGTTTTATATAATTTATTTATACATGCGGGAAATGAAGTTATATCACAAAAAATAGGATTCCGCAGTTATGAAATTATCGACGGAATTGTTTTAGTAAACGGTAAAGCAATAAAAGCTAAAGGCGTTAACCGGCACGACAGCCATCCTTTTTTAGGACACGCCACTCCTCTTGATCATATGAAGCGTGATTTATTAATAATGAAAGCTCATAATATAAACATGGTGCGTACTTCCCATTATCCCAACGACCCGCGTTTTCTTGAGCTTTGCGATGAATTGGGTTTATATGTAATAGACGAATGTGACATCGAAACACACGGAATGCATTCTTCTCCTCTTGGCTGGAGCGGATTATCAAATAATCCGGATTGGGAAGAAGCTTATGTTGACCGTGAAAAACGTACTTTGGAACGCGATAAAAACCGTACCTGCGTTATTATGTGGTCTCTTGGCAATGAATCAGGTTACGGGTGTAACCAAAAAGCAATGAGCCGTTATATAAAATCACGCGATACATCACGTTTTATCCATTATGAAGGCGCATATATTTGGATGAACGACGGAGTACAGCAAACAGATGTAGTCGATATAGAAAGCCGCATGTACGCGCATCCTAATGATATAAAAAAATATCTCGATGACGCTAGATACAAACAGCCTTTCTTTTTATGCGAATACAGCCACGCAATGGGGAACGGCCCCGGAGATCTTTCGGCTTATTGGAAGTTAATATATGAAAATAAACGCATATTCGGAGGCTGTGTTTGGGAATTTATCGACCATAGTGTTGCTGTATTTGATGAAAAAACAAACAAGCATTATTTTACATACGGAGGTGATTTCGGAGATTTCCCGAACGACGGAAACTTCTGTATAGATGGTTTGGTTTATCCCGACCGTAAAATATCAAACAGCTTGCTTGAATTGAAACAAGCTATAATGCCTGCTTTTATAAACGATTTAGGCGAAGGTGTATATTCAATTAAAAATTTGAGATATTTTAAATCCTTTGAAGATGTAAATCTTTATTGGTGTCTCGAGAGAAACGGAGAATCGGTAAACGACGGTATTATAAAATTATCCGCTGCTCCTCAATGCGAAGAAATTGTAAAATTAAAATTTAATACGAACCGTCCGGGATATTATTTTGTAAAATTGTCGTTACGTCAGAATACTGCTAAACCATGGGCTAACGCAGGGTATGAAATCGGATTTGCACAATTTAAAGTAAAATCTGATTTTGGGTTAAATCACAAAGATTTGCACAAACATCACTATATAAGCAATACTAATTCTTTTAAACAAAAATTTGGTGTTAATGTAATAAAAAATAATAATTATACTATAATTTATGTTGATGAAACTCATTATATTTTTGATAACACATACGGAATAATAACAAATATCGTTAATAACGGTAAAAATATGCTTGCTTCTCCGATGCATTTAACAGTTTGGCGCGCTCCTACCGATAATGACCGTAATATACGCTGGAAATGGCAAAACTCCGCATTTAACCGTGCAATTGAAAAATGCTATTCATTTGATATTATCGAAAAAAACGATAATTCAATTAAACTTCAAGCTGATATTTCCCTTGGAGGTCATACTAATGCTCCGTTTTTACGTACTGCAGTTTTATATCATATAACATCTAAAGGGGAATTAAATATATCATACAAGGTAAAAGTTGCTGAAAACGTTCCATTCTTACCCCGTTTCGGTTTAGAATTCGCAATGAACGAGGATACTGAAAACTTTACATATTTCGGACGCGGACCGATGGAAAGTTATTCGGATAAACGACTTGCTTCGTATGTTTCAAAATTTGAAACAACAGTTACTGATAACTACGAGCCGTATATTTTCCCTCAGGAAAATTCATCTCACGATGATACGGTTTGGGCTGCGATTTCAAATATGGCGGGACACGGATTGTTAATCTCAGCTCCGAATACAGAATCTTTTACAGTAAACGATACTTTTTCAATTAATGCTTCGCATTTTAGTACAAAACAGTTAACCGAAACTGATCATCGCCATAAATTAATCCCTGATAAAAAAACTTTTGTTAATGTTGATTACCGTCAATCAGGTATTGGATCGAATTCATGCGGCCCGGGACTTGATGAAGCTTGGCAATTAAAAGAGAAAGAGTTTTGTTGGAATATTGTAATAAAACCGGTTTTTATAAATGATATTAACCCTTTCACGGAATTAATAAGTTTTATTTGATTTTGTAATTACAGGAATAGGGTACGGGGTACGATTACTTTTTTTGAAAAAAAGTAACAAAAAACATTTATTTATGTATTACATCTATTGATTGTAATGATATTAAAGCTTCCTATCCGCTTTTATAAAAATATAAAATCGCAGAATTTGAATTTTTTCTGCGATTTTTTTATTTAATTTATAAATAAAGTATAAAAACAATTACACGTTTTTTGTTACTTTTTTTCAAAAAAAGTAATCGTACCATTCCTTCGTATTCCGTATTCCCGAAACTTATCAGGAGAGCCGCCAATCGGCTTTAGCTCCGTGCGGAGGATCATTCGGATCGGATTCACGGATTGTCACATGATTGTTTTTAGCGAATAATTTTATTTGTTCTATGTATTTTGCGAATAATTCAGCGCCTTCATCCGCTTCTGTAACATCAAGCGGATCATTTCTCCCGACGACTGTTATTAGTATAGCCGGCGTTATTTTTTTATATAAGCCAAAAAATTTTTTTATGAGTTTTTTACCGATAAGTATACTTTTTATTTTATCATACGTAATATTGTGTATAACTTCTCTGTCGTTTTCCATAACGGTTATTATCATTTCAGTTTTATCAAATATTATTTTTTCACTCATACGATTACTCATCCCAATTATTCTTCAATTTTAAAATTTATAATATCGCGAAACATATCAAGTTGATTATTATATCTAATAATTTCTTTATCTTTATTCTTAAAAGCAGAAACTGTAGACATACGTCTTACACATATTATAGTATCTTTCGGAAAAACATTAAGCGCGGTAAAATATTGCCCGAATTGTGTATCAAATAAATACATAGAACAGTCATCAATCATGTTATCAGGCCTATAGCCTAATACTTCCTCGAAAGTAATAAAACCTCCGCTTTCGTATACATTTTTATACCAATTAGGATCAATCAGACAAATAACCGTTTCTCCGGCAAATATTTGGGTTGTAAATTTATTGCGGTTTTCATTTAACGTGGATTGATTGTATAGAGAGATACTTCCCAATTCATTAGCGCGTGCGATTTCCGCCGCTAATTGTTCATCGGTCATGAGCTGTAATATTACCATATCGACAAACTTTTTTCCGTCGCCGTTAAAATCTTCTCTCATAACCGATTTAAAAGAATTCGTTATATCCAATGATTCATTGCCGGTCGGATAATAAGGACCGGCATATAATATCATAACATCTTCATCTGTTTTAACAGCTAATTGCCATATTGTCACTGTTAAAAAAGTTATAAAAAACAAAACTATCAGTGTGTGCCATTTATAATGATACCAATAATTATCAATCCATTTATAAATTTTTCTAAACATAATTTTTATATAAAATTATTCCAGAGGTTTCATTGTAGGGAAAAGTAAAACATCACGTATTGAAGCGTTATCCGTTAAAAGCATAACCATTCTGTCAATACCGAACCCAAGTCCTCCTGTCGGCGGTAATCCGTATTCTAAGGCGCATATATAATCATCGTCAACTTCCGCTGCCATACCTGCTGCTTTCTTTTGTTCAACTTGTGTTTCAAATCTCGCGCGCTGGTCTATCGGATCATTAAGTTCTGAAAAAGCGTTTCCCATTTCAGAGCAATTTATAAAAAATTCAAATCTTTCCGTAAATTGAGTTTCATTGGGACATCTTTTTGCAAGAGGAGATATTTCAACAGGATATTCATATATAAAAGTAGGTTGTACCAATTTATCTTCAACAAAAATTTCAAATAAATCCGCTAGCACTTCACCTCTTGAAGCGGAAGGGTTTGTTTTTACTCCGAGAGCGGCTGCCGCTTCACGAGCTTCATTATCATTATTCCATGTATTATAATCAGCTCCGCTGTATTTTAAAACAGCTTCACGCATTGTTAAACGTGTCCAGTCGGAACCTATATCAATTTCTATTCCCTGCCATGAAATTTTTGTTTTACCGCAAATCTTTTGCGTAACGGTTTTATACATATCTTCAACTAAATCCATCATTCCGATATAGTCTGTATAAGCCTGATATAATTCAATAGATGTAAATTCTGGATTATGACGGGTGTCCATTCCTTCATTGCGGAATATACGGCCAACTTCATAAACGCGGTCAAATCCGCCTACAATTAATCTTTTAAGATATAATTCCGTTTCAATTCGCAAATACATATCAAGACTTAACGTATTATGAAAAGTTTTAAAAGGACGCGCATTTGCTCCTATTGATATTGTATGGAGAATCGGTGTATCAACTTCTAAAAATCCCAAATTATCTAAATAATTGCGAAGTTCCTTCAATATGTTTGAACGCATAATAAAAGTATTGCGTACTTCGGGATTCACAATTAAATCGACATATCTTTGGCGGTAACGCATATCGGTGTCGCGAAGTCCATGAAATTTTTCCGGTAAAGGACGCAAGGATTTTGATAACAATTTTATTTGCGCCGCGTGAATTGAAACTTCTCCTGTTTGAGTACGGAAAACAACTCCGGTTACACCCGCGATATCTCCGATATCCCATTTTTTAAAATCCGCGTATTCATTTTCGCCTATTTCATCGCGTTTTACATAAACTTGTATTTGTCCTTTATTATCACGTATATGGCAAAACGAAGCTTTTCCCATAATTCGGCGGCTCATCATACGGCCGGCAATAATAACGGTTTTACCTTCGTATGTTTCAAAATTATTTTTTACATCTTCGCTCAGCGCGGTAAAATCAAATTTTGTTATGGAATACGGATCATTTCCCGCAGCTTTATATGCTTCGAGTTTTTCTCTGCGTATCCTTATTATTTCATTTTCCGACTGCTGCGGATTTTCGTTTATATCTCCTCTTATATTTTCATCCATATTATTTTCCTATTTTTATTTTGATATATCAAGTATCGTTAATTTTATTTCTCCACCGGGTGTTACCGCTATAACTGTTTCTCCGTTTTTAGCTCCTATCAATGCGGAGCCGATCGGTGACTGATCAGATATTTTATTATTAAGCGGATCAGCTTCGGTAGGTCCTACTATATAATATTCGATATCGCAATTCGTTTTATGATTTTTTATTTTAACTTTCGCGCCAATGTTTACGGCATCTGTTTTTATTTCGCTTTCATTTATGACGCGTGCGTTTTTTAATATATCTTCAATTTCTTTTATTCTTGTTTCTACTTTTCCCTGTTCGTCGCGGGCTTCGTCATATTCGCTGTTTTCTGAAAGATCTCCGAATGAACGAGCTATATTTATAGCTTCTATAACTTCTTTACGGCGGATATTTTTCAAATAATCCAATTCTTCGATTATTTTCTTTTGTCCTTCATCTGTCATAGTTATCGGTTTTTGTGCCATTATAATCTCCTCGATATATCTTATCTATTTATTTTTTCTTTTATAGATTAATATTATAAAAGAAATAAAATTATTACTTAATTAATTTAATTGCGGCTTGTAATTGATTGTCTTTATCATCGGTTATTTTAAATATATTTAAATCTTCAAGCTCGGTATCAAATTCAGTTATAACATCAGGTTTTAATCCGATACCGTCATAATTATCGGAATAAGGCGGACTGTACATACGATATGTAACACGCAGGGCAGTATTATCCGCCAGCCGCAATATCGTCTGCATCGATCCTTTTCCGTAACTTTGCTCGCCTACCAATTTAGCTTTATTATAATCGCGAAGAGCAGCCGCAAATAATTCAGCAGCGCTGGCGGTTGATTTATTAATCAGTACAACCATCGGAGCTTTCAATTCTCCGTCTGCGGAATCTTTTGTTTCCACGTTGCCTGCATTATCTATTATACGGATTACAGGTCCCGCAGGCAATAAATAATCTAATATAGCAACGATACTGTCAAGATCCCCCCCGCTGTTGTTACGTACATCAAAAACAAATTTTTGTGCTCCTAATTTTGTTAATTCATCAACAGCATTTTTAAATTGTTCGGGTGTGTTTGAAGAAAACTGGAGTATACGGATTATTCCTATATCGTTTTCACCGTTATTATACATATGGTAAATAACGCTCTGCGAAATTATAAAACCTCGTTTTACCGACATTTCAAGACGTTGTGAATAATCTTCACCTCTGGCTATTGTAAATTCTGCATATGTATCCGCCGAACCCTGCATAGCAGCCATAGCACTGTAAAAGCCAAGCGATGCAACATCTACTCCGCCAACCTCAACTATAAAGTCTCCCGGGATCAATCCGGCATCCTCCGCAGGTGAACCGGGATAAACCATTACAACTTCTAAAACCGTATATTC
Source organism: Eubacteriales bacterium (assembly GCA_031549925.1). Taxonomy (GTDB): domain Bacteria; phylum Bacillota; class Clostridia; order Oscillospirales; family CAG-272; genus JAVBPA01. The sequence continues at coordinate 20,320 of JAVBPA010000035.1, read as the reverse complement.
TTTATTATATACAACAACGATTCCGATTCCTTCAAGCTCTCCGCCGAGATCATTCAAAAATTTTTTAAATTCTTCGCTGTTCATGTATTCCGCGTATTTATCGCCGGTTCCTTCGATATAACCCTTGATTATAGAATCGGCAAGCTGTTCCTCGTTTATTTCACCGATATACAGCTTGCGGAATAAATCGTCTACCATTGAAAGTTTTTGATACATGCTTCCTTCAGGTGAAGCTTGCAATAAATTTAATTCGTGTTCATATTTGTTATTTATTGTTAAATATGTGACTTGAAAAGTCACGAGCACCGCTAGCAGTACTAAAACCACCGCGGCGCTCAGCGGAATTTTTTTTGACATTAAACTAATGTTACCCCATATTACACTTTTTATTAAAAGAATATTATTCCAATATTAATAGTTATTAATTGTTATTTCTAATTTATTTATAACTTGTGGGATCGACAGTTTTTCCGTCTTTTCTTATTTCAAAATGAAGATGATTTCCGGTCGAATAACCTGTTGAACCAACTTCGGCTATTATATCGCCTTGTTTTACGGTATCTCCTACAGAAACCAACAATTTACTTGCGTGGGCATACAGTGTTGCGATTCCTCCGCCATGGTCTATTAATACATAATAACCGTAGCTGTAATGTTTTTCAGCGTGGATAACTTTTCCGCTGTTAGCTGCATATATATTTGAACCGTAGTCTGCCGGAACATCAATTCCCAAATGGAATTCGTTCCCTCTGTATCCGTATCCGGAAGAAACGCGTTTATATGTATCATCAAGCGGCCATATCATACTTCCGCCTATGTAAACTGTGTTTTGTTTCGCAAGTTTTTCAAGTTCTTCTTCGAGCTGAGCATTTAATTTTTCTATTTCCGCGAGAGATTTATTTTTTTCGTTTTCAAGTGAAATCTTTTTTGATTGAAGCGAAGCTATATAGTTAGAGCTTTGTATTGAAAGAGCGTTGTATTCCTTTTTTTGAAGTTCCAGGTTGTTTTTTGTATTGTTTTCGCTGTTTCTTAATATTTCTATTTTTTCTTTTTCATCATTCAATGTTTCTAGTTTTTGATTTAACTCTTCCATAACCTGCTTTTGATAATCAAGCAAATTAGAAATTATTTCCGTGCTTCCCAAAAAATCACTGAAGTTTTTACTGTTCAATAAAAACTCTAAATACGAAGTATCACCTTGCTCATATGTTATTTTAATCATCATAATGAGCTCATTATATTTATTTTCGATTTCAATTTCTTTATCTGATATTTCTTTTTCTTTTTGGGTTATTTGATTGTTGTATTCCAAAATCAAATCATTTGCCGCATCAATGCTTTCTTTAACAAGACCCAGCTTTTTATCTATATTTTCTTTTTCGTTTATTTCGTTTGTTATATCTGCTTTTTGCTTTTTTATCTGATTGTCAAGTTCGGATATTTTATCTTCTATTTTAGACAGCTTGTCCTCAAGAGTTTTTATAGCCGAATTCTTTTGAGCCGCATAAAAGGGTTTATCATTCATGTTTAAAGAACATAAAATCAAAAATGCAATACATAAAATTGACACGCTTGTAAATGCAATATTACGTATCTTTATTTTAACCATAATTTCTTCCTTTGCTTTTTAGGATATATTTATGCTTTAATTAATCAGAGCTTTATATTAATAAATCAGTGCTTTATATAAAAAAGATTTATAAATTACCAAAACCAATTATTCTATCCTTACTATATTACCATATTATACTTAAATATTATATGACTATATTTTAAATTTTTTATGACATTATCAAGCTTTCATGTATTTTCTCAACGAAAAACTGCTTCCCATGATACCTGTCAAAATTCCGATTGCTAAAAATCCAACCGCAACATACGTTTTTATCGAATCGAACATATATATCGATATAATATTGAACGATGAATCGAGTATCATGCTTTGTACATAAATGTATATATAGTATTGAACAAAATAAGCGATGACAGAAGCTATCAGACCTATAATGACTCCTTCAAATATAAACGGAAGCATTATAAACCAGTTTGTCGCACCCACATATCTCATTATGGATATTTCTTGTCTCCGCGCAAAAACCGCAAGTTTAATAGTATTTATAATTACAAAAATACTGACAATAAAAAGTATCGCTAAAAACCATGAAAATATTAATATTATCCCTTGTTTTATGCTTTCGATTGTCTGTGCGATATCCGCTCTGCACTCAACTTTATAAATCATATCATTAAGATGTTCCAATTTATATTGAAGTGTAGCAATTTTAGAATTATCGTTGTAGGTTATAGTAAAACGGTCATTTAAAGGATTTTTCGTCGGATCATTTAAAAAAACATTAAATATGTCCGGATATTCCGGATATTTTTCGCTGTATTCATCAATTCCCGCTTGTTTTGATGTAAGCGTTACATTTACTACATTATCAAGAGAACGTATTGTTAATTCAATAGACGCAAGAGACGAAAGCCTGGACGAAAGTTTTTCATATTTTTTTAAAAGTTGCTGGAAATAGAGCTGCTCCTGTGCTCTGCGGTTCGTATCCGGTATCCCCTCAATTTTTACAGCAGTAGTGTCGATTATATTCTTTATTTCAATAATCTCTTTATTTGCGGTATTTATGTCAATAAAAGCATCTGTTTTATCGATTTTTTCATTTAAATCAAGAAGAATTACCGCTGTTTCTGTTGACGAATCTATTTTATAGATTTCATTTGTGGAAGTATCCGTGTTCTGAGCAGCGTTTTCCTCCGGTTTTGCTATGTCATTATCAGTATTATTAATACTTTTCGAAGTATCGACATGTACTAGAATTTCATTTAAATTTGCTATTTCGCTCATATTATAATTAATGTTATATACAAGAAGAGCGAAACTCCCCATAACTACAAGACATGACATTAAAACCATTATAGAAGCGGAACTCATTACCCCGTTACGCCATAATCCTTTTATACTCTGTCCGATAAAATAAGTTATACTATACCTCCGCATCGTACATCCCGCCTATTCTGTCATCGGTAATTATACCGTCACGGAGTGTTACAACACGCTGCTGAAAATAATCAACGAGGCTTTTTTCGTGTGTTACAACTATAACTGTTTTATTTTTTTTATGTATTTTAATAAGCAGATTCATTATTTCAAGGCTTAATTGCGGGTCAATGTTACCTGTTGGTTCGTCCGCTATGATAAACCGCGGATTATTAGCTAAAGCACGGGCAAGCGCGACACGCTGCTGTTCTCCTCCCGATAACTGAGAAGGGAAATTTTTAAATTTGTCCTGTAAGTTAACAATGCTTAATATCGCAGGAACTCTGCGTCTTATAACGCTTGCCGGTTCACCTATAACTCTCATGGCAAAAGCTACATTTTCATAGACCGTTTTATTAGGAAACAATCTGAAATCCTGAAAAACCACACCGATTTGACGTCGGTAATAAGGGACTTTATAATTAGGCAGTTTTGTTAAATCAAATTCATCAACATTAAGCCTGCCTGACGTAATTTTTTCTTCTCTCAGCAGCAACTTTATTAAAGTTGATTTACCGGCTCCCGAAGCTCCTACGATGAATAAAAATTCTCCGTCGTTGATTCGCAAATTAACACCATTCAAAACATCAGTGCCGTTGCTATAAGTTTTTTTTACATTTCGGAATTCTATCATTATGTTTATCGGATCACTTTATCCCATTTGTATTTGGTATTATATAACATCATTAAAGTAAATTCAAATAATATTTTATATCATAAACAATACTTGATTTCGTTTCATATTACCATTTTTTTGTTATTTACAATAAAATAATTTATAAACGGATTTCCAAATCTTTATTGTAAAAGCTATAAAATTAAAATATCTCTAAAACAAAAAGGTCATTACAATACTTCCACGTTATTATTTTACTGACAGTTTTTCCGCTTTACAAAATTGCAGTTCATCTGTTTCAAAATAATTTTTACGTTACTTTAATTGTAATACCTTTGCTTATACTACCGCCGAATATTAAAACTTTACAGGTTTTGAAGTCAAATATTTTTTAACCATCAAAGCAACCTTAAAAGTTATAGCATGTTCAAATTCGCGTAAATCAAGGCCGGTAAGTTTACGAATTTTTTCAAGTCTGTACACTAGAGTATTCCTATGTACAAACAGCTTGCGTGAAGTTTCGGAAACATTTAAATTATTTTCAAAAAAACATTGTATTGTAGTCAAAGTTTCCCTGTCAAGCGATTCAAGAGAACCGCGTTTGAAAACTTCTTGCAAAAACATTTCGCAAAGCGTTGTGGGAAGTTGATATATAAGTCTTCCTATACCTAAATTTTCGTAACTTATTATGTTCTTTTCCGTATCGAATACTTTTCCGACTTCAAGCGCAACTTGAGCTTCTTTGAAAGACCGTGCCAAATCTTTTATATTATCAACCGCTGTACCTATTCCGATGCCAACCTTGACATAAAATTCTGTCGATAAAGTATCGGCTATTTGTTTTGCCGTATTTTCGATTTCCTGCATATCATAATTTGGTTTTGTTTCTTCAACTAAAACGATTTCCTGTTCGCCCACCGAAATAACATAATCGCGGTTTTTATCAGGGAACATATTTTGTACCATTTCATATGGTATCATATCTGTTTTTCCGATAAATTTAATTAAATATACTATTCTAACTACATCCGTTGCAAAACGAAGTTCTTTTGATTTTATATAGATATCACTAGGTAAAATATTGTCAAGTATAATATTCTTTATAAAAGAACACTTGTCATATTTTTCATCATATAAATTCTTTATATTATTTAAAGCAATAACAAGAACATATGAAAGCTTTTCGGCTTCGATATCTTCGCCTTCCACAAAAACAACATAATCGTATTTACCGCTGGTCCCAATCGTTCTGTAAGTATATCCAGCGGTTTTAACAACATCGGTTGTATATGCGATTTTATCACGCACTTCCTGTCTTGTCTCACCGATTTTTACCAGTTCACTGCATGATATAATATTTCCATTTTCATCAAAAACTCCGATTACACGGTCTACCGCTTCTTTCATTTGATGAATTATACCCTGGAACAATCTATTAGACACTCCGGTTCCTCCTTTATTTAAGACAACGGATTTTATATAATTACATCCGGTTTTCTATTTGTATTTTATTGATAGACATAAACAGATATAAACAAACATTAACGGCATTATACAACATATTTTATTTTTTTTCAATAATAATTTTATATTATTTACAAATATCTGCTATAAATATTGTTAACAACGCCGATAATTAATAATATAATATTTTGTGCGATATTGTTACAAAGTAAATTTATGTTTTATATCATTTTCACCGTATAAATTATTGCGTTCAACAAATAAAACGCGAATAAAACAATAAGGGTATATATCAGTGAAGTATGAACCAGCATAATTAAAATACAACTTGCTATAGCTATCACCGCTGTAATAAAGAAGGGATAATATTTGTAACTTGGTTTCATGAATAATATTTTTTCATTGCGGAATGATATATAACCGCCGTTGCGGTATAATACAAAAGCTCCTATAATGACAAGAACAGGAATAACTATCGAAATGCCTCTCAAGGAAACCTTAACAATTTCTTTTAATATTCCGCCGCTGACATACAATGAATTTAAATACATAAAAATTGATATCAACACAGTGAACACCGAATAAAAGAAAAAATCTCGGGCGTAAAAGCAGAAAAGAAAATAGAGCAGAAAAGCGACAATTACAAATAAAACGGAACCGTTTATCAATATTGTTTTAAAAAGCAATGCTATGATTAATATAAGAGCGGCAATACCGAGTAAAACACTGCTTTTAAAATACTTGTCTTCTTCATCATGCTTTTTTATCTTTTTTATAATAAAAAATACCAGAGCCGCGGCAAACAAAATACCCGCAGCTATTTGTATATATAATAACGCATTTATTATTATAATACCTTCCGCGTTAATAATATTTTTCTTTGCCAGTAAGAGGCTTACTATGAAAAGAGTAGCCGCAACCAAAAGCATCATCAACCGATTAGATTTAAAATCTTCCTTATCACGAAGAAGTTCGTTGCTTTCTTTTTTTGTCTGTCTGATATTATTGCCCATCAAGTACATCACTCCAAAAATAAACTTTTTTACATCATTAAACCAAAACAAAAAACAAAATTCCTATGACTATTTTAAGTCATAAAAATCAGTAAGTATTGCTAAAAATTCAAATTATATCAATTCAAATTCATATGTCAGACAAGCTAAAACAAACGGAGCTGCTGTTTCGCATCTTAATATGCGTTTTCCAAGCCCTACACATTGTATTGAAAATTCTTTTGCCCGTTTAATTTCATCGGCGGAAAAACCGCCTTCCGGACCTATCATAAAAGATATAGTTTTATATTCTTCCGAATCCTTCCACTGTTTTATAAAGCTTCCCAGAGGAATTGTTTCGTCACCCTCATAACATATAAAAGCATGTCCGCAGCCTTTCATATCATCAAGAGCACTATCATAGTTTTTGAGTTCTTCTATATCGGGGATAATAGCACGTCCGCATTGCATGGACGCTTCTTTCGCGATTTTTTTCCAACGCTCAAGTTTTTTTTCAAATGTTTGCTTATCAGGTCTTGATATACAACGTTCAGTCAAAACCGGCACTATTTTAGTTATACCGCATTCAACAGCTTTTTGTACGATAATATCGAAACGTTCGCCTTTCGCCAGCGATTGATACAGCACCGCGCAGTAAGGAGGTTCGTTATTGCTTTCTTTGACCGATATAATTTTTGCTTTTATTTTATTTTGCGTATGAGATACTATACTGCATTTATATTCGCGTCCGGAAAAATCGCAAACCGAAACAATATCTCCCTCATTCATCCGCAGTGACTGCGTAATATGTTTGGCATCGCCGCCGCATATTTCGGCAAAATCGCCTTTTATATTTTCATCGGGTATAAAAAATCTCGGCATTATATATTTCTCGGTAAATATAATATTTTTTATTTACAGAACACACTATAATTTATCACGTTATAATAATATACAGCACACTTAAACAAAGCCCATAAACGGGCTACGTATGATTATACTATAACATATCCGTTTTGTCAAATACTTTTTTTCTTTTATGCAGTTTTTATACAACCCATAATTTACAAAATAAAACACAAACCGCACCAGTCATTTTCATATATTTCGTCGATTAATACAAGCCCCGAGTTTATTAATGATGTATATACTTCATCTCTTTGAGAAGCAATAACTCCGGAAACCGCTAAGACAGAACCTTTTTTCATGTGATATTTAATTTCAGAAGCCATTTTCATAATTATCTCCGCGGTGATATTAGCCGTTATAAAATCATATATACCGCTAACCGAGCTAAGCAAATCCGAAATATTAACACTTACATTTTCACAATTGTTTAATTTTATATTCTCCCCGGCAACCCGTACAGCCATCGGGTCAATATCATAAGCGTCAACAAAAGCAGCTCCAAATTTTGATGCGATGATTGCCAAAATTCCGCTGCCCGTTCCGATATCCAATACATGTGTATTTTGTTTTAAATATTTTTCCAGCAAAACGGCACATAATTGTGTGCTTTCATGAGTTCCAGTTCCGAATGCCATTCCGGGATCCATAATTACTTTAATTTCATTTTCCGAATTATTATAATTTTCCCATTCGGGCACGATGACAATATTTTTTCCGATTTTTAAAGTTTTATAATATTGCTTCCAGTTGTTTGCCCAATCATCTTCATCAATTGATAATAATTCGAAATCATATGGAATTTCCAATAAATTCAACCTTGTTTTAATAAGATCCGCAATTTCAAATACATTAATTTCCTCAGAAATAAATATTGAGACAGACGAAATACCTTTTTTTTGAAGCAAAGTTTCGTCTATTAATTCACCGTATACAGGATTTATTTCCGCTATATCATCCGGATCATCTATCAAAAGATGAGGATCAAACAAAGTCAAAACCGCCGCTATAGAACCGCAATTTTCAGACTTGCCCGTTACCTTTATTTGTGTCCATTTCATTGTATAATTATCCCCGCTGTAAATTTATTATATTAAAATAAATTGTGTTACAATCCTAAAATAAAACATCGTCCGCAGCCATGTTTACTTTTTTCCACAGAGGAAGAGTATAACACATTTCACAGACGATATTCAAGTTTATTTTTAAATATTTACAAATTATTCCGATTGAAATATTTTTTATATAAAATTTATTTTCCGAATATTCTTTCGAAAAAGCTCTTTCTTTTATTATGGTTTCCGTCGCCGCATTTTTCAGCGAATGCTCTTAATAATTGTTTTTGTTCATTATTCAAATTAGTAGGAATCTCAACGATAACTCTGAATTTTAAATCACCTTTTAAATGCTGATTGTTAGGCTGTACAATACCTTTTCCGCGCAGATTAAACACTGTTCCCGTCTGGGTTCCTTCAGAAATGCTGTATTTAACATCTCCTTCAAGTGTGGGAACATTTATTTCCGCACCAAGGGCGGCTTCCGCAAATGTAATCGGAACTTCGCAGTATAAATCGTACCCGTCGCGTTCAAAAACATCATGCGGACGGACGGATATAATCAAAACCAAATCTCCGGAGCTCCCGCCGTTTCGTCCATCATTTCCCTGTCCCCGCGTTATAACCTTCTGACCGTCGTCAATACCGGCCGGAATCGAAATCTCTAATTTTTTTGTAATTTTAACAAAACCTTTTCCGCTGCACTCACCGCAGGGATTTTTTATAATTTTACCGGTCCCGCGGCAAGAGTCGCATGGCGATGTGGTTTGAAACATACCCAAAGCAGTTCTTTTGGTGTTTTTAACCATTCCGGAACCATGGCAAACAGAACATGTTTCAACCGCTGAACCTTTTGCCGCTCCTGTTGATTTACATTCGGGGCATTTTTCGACTCTGTTATAACTGATTTCCTTTTTTGCACCGAAAGCCGCTTCTTCAAAAGTCAAAGTGACACGATATGATATATCGTCCCCTCTCAAAGGTCCGTTGCGGCGGGAAGCCGAACCTCCTCCGCCTCCGAATAAATCACCGAATATACTTCCGAGATCACCGAAATCAAATCCGCCAAAACCTCCGAAGTCACCGAATCCCGCTCCTCCCATTTGAGGATCAATACCGTCAAACCCATACTGATCGTAACGCGACTTTTTTTCCGCGTCTGATAATACAGCGTATGCTTCGTTTATTTCCTTGAAACGAATTTCCGCTTCTTTGTCGCCGGGATTCATGTCGGGATGATATTTTTTCGCAAGCGTTCTGTATGCTTTTTTTATTTCATCTTCAGAAGCACCTTTTGAAAGTCCCATCACCTCATAATAATCGCGTTTGTTATCTGCCATATATTTTATATCCTCATGTTATGACTTTTTATTAATAAACTATATTTAAACCTATAAGTGTCCTATAACAATTATATTTTTATAATTTAATATTGATAACCGGTATGTAGTATTATTTAAAATGCCGGTAAGTTCCAGATATACCGACAAAATAATTATAAAATTAAAAGGTAAAAATTTGATTTCTAATTAATCCGTACATATAATTATTCTAAAACTCCGCAAAGCTGCCGAAATCCGCGTTTTTTACAATTCTCCGAATCACGGCAACTCTGCTGTTTTATTTGTTGGGATAACAATAACAATTATTTATCCGTTTTGTCTTCAAAATCAGTATTATAGTAGGTTTGATCTCCTCCGCCGCTGCCCGAATCTCCGCTGTCATATCCGGTATGATCTCCTCCCATATCGCCGGGATTTGCTCCGCCTTGCTGTTTATAAATTTTTTCTGACATTTCATAAAATTTCTTTTGCAAAGCTTCCGTATCTGTTTTGATTGCTTCTGTGTTATCTGTTTTTATAGTTTCTTTTAATTTATCAATAGCTGCTTTTACTTCGGATTTTTCATTTTCGTCTAATTTATCACCGAGTTCGCCCAGAGTTTTTTCGCATTGGAAAATCATGTTTTCAGCGTTATTTTTTATTTCAACCGCTTCTTTTAATTTTTTATCTTCATCGGCAAATTTTTCTGCGTCACGGATCGCTTTTTCAACATCGTCTTTTGACATATTGGTCGATGATGTTATAGTTACATGCTGTTCTTTTCCCGTACCTTTATCACGGGCTGTAACATTTACTATACCGTTTGCATCTATATCGAAAGTAACTTCGATTTGAGGAACTCCTCTGGGAGCCGGAGGTATACCATCAAGCATAAAACGGCCCAGTGTAATATTTCCTTTTGCCATATCGCGTTCACCTTGCAGGACATGTATTTCAACCGAAGTCTGTCCGTCCGCAGCGGTGGAATATGTTTGGCTCTTGTTAACCGGTATAGTTGTGTTCCTGTCAATTATACGGTTAAATACGCCGCCGAGTGTTTCAATTCCGAGTGAAAGAGGAGTTACATCGAGTAAAAGCAAGTCTTTTACTTCACCGCCGAGAACTCCTGCTTGAACAGCCGCTCCTATAGCAACACATTCATCTGGATTTATACCTTTGAACGGTTCTTTTCCTGTAAATGCTTTAACAGCTTCCTGTACCGCGGGAATACGTGTCGAGCCTCCGACGAGCAATACTCTGTCAACCTGAGAAGGAGATAAACCGGCGTCAGATAAAACACGTTTTGTCGGAACCATTGTAGCTTCAACTAAATCTGCTGTCAGTTCGTTAAATTTTGCACGTGTCAGTGTCGTTTCAAAATGTTTTGGACCTGAAGCATCGGCTGTTATAAAAGGTAAATTTATGGTAGCGGAAGCCATACCGGATAATTCAATTTTGGCTTTTTCAGCCGCTTCTTTTAATCTTTGATGAGCCATTTTATCCTGCCGCAAATCTATACCGCTGTTTTCTTTTTTGAATTGTTCCGCTATCCAGTCGATAACGCGTTTATCAAAATCATCTCCTCCGAGACGGTTATTACCCGCGGTAGCTAAAACTTCAAATACACCGTCACCGATTTCCAGAAGTGAAACGTCAAAAGTTCCTCCGCCGAGGTCAAATATCATAATCTTCTGTTCGACTTTTTCTTTATCCATTCCGTAAGCAAGCGCCGCTGCTGTGGGTTCGTTAATTATACGCAATACTTCAAGTCCTGCGATTTTACCGGCGTCTTTTGTAGCTTGACGTTGTGCGTCGGAAAAATATGCCGGAACTGTTATTACCGCCTGAGTTACCGCCGAACCGAGATACGCTTCAGCGTCGGCTTTCATTTTTTGTAATACCATCGCGGATATTTCCTGCGGGGTATATGATTTATCATCTATTTTTACTTTACGGTCTGTTCCCATGTCGCGTTTTATAGAACTGATTGTTCTGTCAGGATTTGTTATAGCCTGGCGTTTTGCCACCTGCCCTACCATTCTTTCTCCGGTTTTGGAAAAAGCTACAACAGATGGTGTTGTACGCGCGCCTTCGGGATTTGTTATAACTATCGGTTCTCCGCCTTCATACACAGCAACGCATGAATTTGTTGTTCCAAGGTCAATTCCTATAATCTTTGCCATTTTATTAACTCCCTCATATATTGTAATTATAATATTTATATTTTTGTTATTAAAATTAAATTCTTTAAAAAAAGTTTAGTTTACTGTTTTAACCATAGCATAACGGATAACACGGTCGCCGATTTTATAACCTTTTTGGAAAACTTCGGTTATTTCATTTTCATTCAATTCTTCATTTTCTTCATGCATTACAGCGTTATGCAGATTCGGATCAAATTTATCACCGATTTTTCCGACACTTTCGACTCCCATTCGTTTTAGTAAATCAATAAATTGATTTACGGTCATTTTTACGCCCTCTGTCAATTTATCATTTTGTTCCGAAACCGAGGAAAACGCAAGCGCGCGTTCCAAATTATCAAGCACCGGAAGTATGTCACGCAAAGCGTCCGTATATGCGTCGGAATAAACTGTTTCTCTTTCTTTTGCCGTGCGTTTTCTGTAATTATCATACTCAGCACAGACACGTTTATACTTATCTTCAATTTCATCGGCGGCAGATGCTATGTTTTTAAGTTCTTCTTTTAAAATACGGTTTTCTTTTTTTAATTTGTTTTCATCTTTTTTTGAAATTTCTTCATTTCTTTCTTCTTCGCCTGTTTCATTTATTTTTTCTTCGTTTTCGCTTTCAATATTTATGTCTTCCGCCGAATTATCTTTTTCTTCATTTACCGGTATGTTTTCTTCCATATTCTTTTTATTCATTATATCAAATCAACCTCCGTTGTTTTTATTTTTATTATCATCCGGATTATCATTTTCATCTCCGTTCATCATTTTCGCAATATTTTGAGCTAAATATTCGACAGTTGTAACAACTTTGGAATAATCCATTCTGCAAGGACCGATAACACCTATAGTTCCTATTACATTATTACCGGAATTTATTGTTTTAAAAATAAATGTTGCGTGACGCATTATATCGACAGCGTTTTCGGTTCCTATATAGATATTGATTTCGTCGCGTTTTGAATTTGATATAATATCGATTAGCTCTGTTTTGCGTTCACTGATAGCCAATAAACCGCTCAATTTTTCGATATTTGAAAATTCCGGGTATTGTAATAATCGGTTTAAACCTTCAAGTCTTATATCTCCCCCGTTTTCTCCTCCGCTGAAAGCCATATAGATACACTTCATAACCGGAGGAATAAACTGTTCATATCCCGCCATTCTTTCCTGGAGAGATATCATTTCCTGCAGCGTAATCATTTCCTGACTTATTCCGGTCATAATATCATTCAAAGCAGATTCGAGAATAATAAGAGCTTCCGCCTCAACTCCTCCCGGAATATGGATCATTTTTGTAATTACATTTTCACCCGAAGTTATCATAATCAACAAGAACGAATCCTCGCCGATCCTGACCGTTGAAAATTTTATAATAACAGTCGCGGGTAAACTGGGTTTTATCATCAGAGAAGTATAATTTGTAAGATGAGACATTAGACGTCCCGCATATTGCAATATACTGTCGAGTTCTGCCACTTTGGATTTTATCAATGTATTCAGCTCATTAAGCTCATGCGCTGTTAATCGGTAGTTTTGCATGAGAGAATCCACATAGAACCTGTATCCGCGTTCCGATGGTATTCTTCCCGCAGATGTATGCGGTTGTTCAAGATAACCCATTTCTTCAAGTTCAGCCATTTCATTGCGTACCGTAGCCGATGAAAACGAAATTCCTCCGCTGCCTGTTAAATATTTTGAACCGACCGGTTCGCCGTTCATTATATAAGCGTCGATAACGGCACGAAGAATTTGTTTTTTTCTGTCACTTAAAATATTCAAATTATAAATATTCGGCATTATCCGCACCTCTCATTCCGCAGCGTTCCAATTTTGGTTTATTTTTTTGAATTTTTAGCACTCTTATATGTCAAGTGCTAAATCATGGTATGAATTTACCATTTTTAGCTTTAAAATTCAACAATTATATAAATATATACTGTTAAATAATTATGAATTACGAATCTGCCTGTTCGATTGATAAAAATGTATAATTTTTTAAAACTCTACTAGATGATATAAAAACATAATAAAAAATATACAAATAAATAGCGGTATGTATACAAAAAGCACAGTTTAATATCTCAGAAATAAAACATCACGCCGTAACGTAACGTTTTTTCAGTTTTCGGCGTGATTTATTTACGGAGTTTTATATATTATTTGGGATATGAGATAATCAATGTCATTTTTTTGTCGGAAGTTATTTTTAATGGACCGTATGAATCCGGAATAAAATAACTATTCCCCGGATTACATACTTCGTTTTCAATGAATCCTTCACCGCCGACACATAATATGTGATAAAATGAAGTTTTCGGTGGTAATGTTATCGTTTTGGATATTTCGTATTTTACAACATTGAAATATTCACATTCGGTTATGTTTTTAAATATACCGTTGACATTTAATTTTTTAATTGTATCGATCGCGGCTTCGGTATGGATTTCTCTCCCTCTTCCCCAATCATATACGCGATATGTAACATTTGAATTTTGCTGTATTTCCGCAAGCAAGATACCCGCTCCGATAGCATGGATAAGTCCGGATGGAATCATATAGAATTCACCCGCACATACTTCAATTGAATTTAACAAATCACCCAATTTATTTTCTTTTATTGAATTCCGAAAATTTTCTTCGCAAAAATTTTCCTTGCATCCCATAATAAGCTTTGCATTATCATCAGCCTCTATTATATACCAAAGTTCAGTTTTTTGGGGGTGAACCTGTACCGAAAGATCACTTGCGGCGTCAATAAATTTTATTAACAAAGGGAAATCGTAATTACCTTCCGAATCGCTTTTAAGTCCGAGATAATCACAAAGCTTCATACCGCTGTATATTCCGTTTAATATTGTATTCATACCGTCCGGTCTGATTGTTAATTCCCACGATTCCGCAATATTTTCAGCGGATGAATTTTTTCCATACTTTTGTTTTAATTTTACTCCGCCCCAAATTATATCTTTCTGGCAAGCTGATAAAAGCAACGGGTATTTTTCCATTCAAAACCTCTTAATTATTAAAATCAAATTTTTATTTTTTATATTACAAGCATGATATTTTTGTAAAATGATGTATATCGGTGATTAATTATATCATTTTGTATATAAAAATACAATTAGTTATCTCTTGATGTTAACAGTTTTCTCCTTGTATTTTTTTTAATAATGTATTATAATATATAATAGTGGTATAATGTGCTATTATCAGAGGCTTTTAGGAGGATTTATGAATCTAGTCGGCGTAAAATCATTAAATGAACGTTTTCTGGCGGCACGGTGTGAATGTTTTAATAAAAAGTACGATTATTTAAATCAAGCGCAGCGCGAAGCAGTTTTCACAGTAAACGGGCCTCTGCTGGTTCTTGCCGGAGCGGGAAGCGGAAAAACTACTGTATTAGCTGAACGTATTGCGTATATAATAAAATACGGAAACGCTTTTATGTCAAACTCAGTTCCCGCCATGATAAGCGAAGAAGATATCGAAGCATTGAAAAGTTATGATATATTGGAAGAAAACGATCGTGAACTGGTGTTAGCCGCTTATAGTTCCGATCCTTGTCCGCCGTGGGCAATACTTAGTTTTACATTTACAAATAAAGCCGCCAACAATATGAAAATCAGACTCGAAAAAATTGTAGGTGAAGGAGCCGCCGATATATGGGCTGGAACTTTCCATTCTATTTGTATGCGTATTTTACGCAAGCATTGGGCGGAAGCAGGATTAAAATCAGGCTTTACTATATATGATACGGAAGATTCACGCAAGCTTATTACAAATATTTTGCGTGATTTGAATATTAACGAAAAACAAATCGCACCTCGTTTTGCGCAAAATAATATCAGCCGCGCAAAAGATAAACTTATTACGGCTGAACAGTTTGAAAATGAATTAGGTGAAGATATCACCCAAAAAATGATTTCAAAAATTTATCATGAATATCAAAAAAGAATGTATGAAGCTAATGTTCTTGATTTTGATGATATAATCATGCGTACCGTACAGCTTTTCCGCGAAAGAAAAGATGTTCTCGATTATTATTCTCACCGTTTTAAATACATATGTGTAGACGAATATCAGGATACAAACGGAGCACAGCTTGAATTAATCATATTACTTTCAAGTTTTCATAAAAATTTAATGGTTGTGGGAGACGACGACCAGAGTATTTATAAATTCAGGGGAGCCAGAATTGAAAATATTTTAAATTTTGACCGTATACTGGATAATGTTAAAATAATAAAGCTTGAACAAAATTACCGTTCAACTCAAAATATATTATCAGCGGCAAATTCCGTCATATCAAATAATATCGGAAGACGCGGCAAAACTTTATTTACCGCAAACGATATCGGAGAAAAAATATACATAAAACGATGTGAAAATCAAAATGATGAAGCGCGTTTTATCATAAATAAAATCGTAGATTTAACAATCCGCGAAAAAAGAAAGTTTTCGGAATTCGCAATTTTATACCGTGTAAACGCACAATCGAACAGTCTTGAAACGGTTTTTGCGAAAAGCGGTATTCCCTACCGTATTGTAGGCGGTCTTCGTTTCTATGAGCGTAAAGAAATAAAAGATATAATCGCATATCTCTGTATTATTTCAAACAACGGAGATAATTTACGTCTGCGCCGTATAATAAATGAACCGAAGCGTAAAATCGGCGAAACAACTTTAAAAGCAGTAGATATTATAGCCGAATCGAATAATTTAAGTATGTTCGATGTTATGAAAAACGCGGAAAAATTTATGGCTATATCAAAATTCGCACCTAAGCTTCATGAATTTACTTCTCTTATCGACGCTTTATGCGAAATCGCAAAAACAGAGCCTCTCCCGGTTCTTGTTGAAAAAACAATAGAACTGTCCGGTTATCGCCAAATGCTTATGGCTGCCGGAGAAGAAGAAGCGGACAGGCTTGAAAATATACAGGAACTCATATCTAACGCGGTTGAATACGACCGCAATATCGAAAACGCAACTTTGCAAGGCTTTTTAGAAGAAGTCGCATTGATAGCCGACATAGACAATTATGATACAGAAGCCGAAGCTGTGGTTATGATGACGATACATAGTGCGAAAGGTCTGGAGTTCCCTGTCATATTTATACCGGGTTTTGAGGAAGGTATATTTCCGGGAATGCAATCTTCTGTTTCCGTCGATGAACTTGAAGAAGAAAGAAGACTTGCTTATGTTGCGATAACCAGAGCGAAAGAACGTCTTTTCTGTTTGCATGTTAAAGAACGTCTTATATACGGACGTACTCAATATAATCAGCCTTCGCGTTTTATAAAAGAAATCCCGGACGAATTTTTAGATTCTGATCATATTAAAAAACAACAGGCAGCCGCCGAAGCAAAAGCCGCCGCTCAGCAATATATGAATGAAGATGACAAAAATTTAACTCCCTCCGCGCAGCGCGAACGTTCAAAAAGAAATATGATATCAAAAGAATTTTATAAAAAAGCGGACAGTGCACCCATACCGGCTTTTAAAAATTCAATATCTTCTTTTAATATCGGAGAATTTGTTTCGCACATTACATTCGGACGCGGTGAAGTTCTTTCGGTGACACCTATGGGCGGAGATACATTGTATGAAATAGCCTTTGATTCTTGCGGAACAAAAAAATTGATGGCAAATTTCGCTAAATTAAAAAAAGAAGATTAATAAACAAAATCCGGCAAATTAGGAATCGAAACATTTTTAATAATATATGAATTTTAACCGCAGCTTGATTGGCTGCGGTTTTATATTGTGGATAAAAAATTACGAAGATGCGGTCGTTTTTGTAAAAGCTCCGCAAAACTTTAAAATATGTTTTTCATTGAACTTTAATATATTTTATTCATATAATGTATTGCGGGCTGATATAGTCCGAAAACTTTAGGAGGTTAAAAATGCGCAATTCGAATTTTGGTAGATGTATGCCTAGATGGGGCGTTGTAACAGGTGACGCAACAGAAGTTACTTCAACCAGCGCGTTTATAATTGGAAACCGCTTAATAAATATAAATAACGTTCAATTCGTGGGTATTGAATACGGAACTGATCCCTGTTTTTCATGTTCACAAACTGAATTCGGTGAACCGGATTCTATTTTCAATGTTGATATCGAAGGATTATTACCCGGAACGACATATTATTACCGGGCTTTTGCCGCAAATAGATGTAAGACATATTTGGGTGATATACAATCCTTCACAACAGAACTCAACGGTGCAGGAAACGTTGTTACGGGAACAGCAACAAATATAACCGAAACCGGTGCAACAATAATAAACAATATATATTCCGATATAACTGAAGCGATAACGGGAGTAGCAGTTGAATACGATGTGAATTCTTCGTTTACAACATCAACTGTCGTATCCGGTGTAATAGGTAATCCGTTTAATGTTAGTTTAAGCGGTCTTACACCAAATACTTTATATTATTACCGTGCCGTTGTATTTACAACAAGCCAAACGATATACGGGGATGTTAAAACGTTTATGACTAGCGGCGGAGGATCGGCAGGAAGTGTTACAACCGGAAGCGTTGGCAATTTAACTACTTCATCTGCGACAATAAATAATAATATGTACAATAACTTGCAAGGAACTCCGAATTCTGTTTCGGTTTCATATTCGACCGATCCGACTTTAGCAGGAGGAACTACCGTACCCGGAACCATTGCTAATCCTTTTTCGGTTAACTTAACAGGGTTGAATCCAGGAACAACTTATTATTACCGCGCAGTAGTGGCTACAACCAGCGATGTATACAACGGTGCAATCTTGTCGTTTACTACTCCGGTAATAGTACCATAATAAATAACTATAATTCAAAATTTTAATATCCTGAAAATACCATATTGGTTGGATTTACTTTTTGATATAAATTATAATAAAATTAATGTTATTTGGCAATTAATATATAATTAATATTTTATATATGCAATTTGTTATATATGTTAAATGCAGCCTATAAAAACGGCTGCATTTTTACGTTTGTGATAAATTGTTGTTTTTTTGTTTCATAATTATTGACACAAATAGATGTATATGATATACTAAAAACCGTTAAAATAGTTTTTTGTTTATTATTCAATAAAATAATTTAATTTTATCGAAATAATACATTCGACCAAACGATTTTATTAAATTTTTATGATTAATATTTATATGGAATAAGGTTATTTAAAATGAAAAAAAAATATTATAAACCGGTTTTATTAATAGAGGAAATGGTTTCGGATACAAACATTTCTTCGGGGTATATGTGTCAGCTAAGAGGAGGAGGACTATCAGAAACCGTACCTATTCCTTTCTATGCTTCGTATTTACCAGATATTGAATGTTGGGATTTAGGTTTTATCGATATGATGGACGGGGATGGTCATTGTTACGACCTTTTAGTAAGTTCTTATGAATCGATGGAAATTCCGGAAGGAGCAGTTATTGAATGGAATTGTGGTTGTGCAGATGCACCATTAGGTACAGTGTCAACTTTATGTAAAGAAAATTAATTTTTATTTCAACATTATATATCATTTTATCTACAAATCATTTATAAAAAGCTGCGGAAAGTTATAATTTTACCGCAGCTTTAATAATTTTATTTACATAAAGGATGAAAATTTATTTCATATCTTAAATTTACATTAAATGTTATTTAATATGTAATTATATATTTATTATTTATATTTTTTTATTTCATAAATATTGACATTATTAATAATATATGATATACTAAAATTGTGAAAATAATGGTTTATATATTATTTTATGAAATACATTAATTTTTTAGAAATAATATATTCAAATAAAAGACATTATAAATATTTTAATAATATTTATGTAGAAATAAGGTGACAGAAAAATGAAAAAAACATACACCAAACCGGTTTTATTAATAGAAGAAATGGTTTCGGATACAAGCCTTTCATCGGGATATACTTGTCAGTTTAGAGGAGGAACTTTTTCATCTCAATCAATACCTCTTTATAATAATTGGTTAGAAATAGATCCTATTCTTTTAAATGATAAAGCTTGCTGGAAATACACAGTTATGGATATTGAAAATATGTGTGTAGAAGAAAATAATTGTTATTGTTTAGATTTGGCATGGGAAGGTTCTGATACATATATTCCAGATGTAAATATTGGTTGGGATTGTGGTGAAGATGGAGTAGCAATATCCGGTTATTCTCTTTTTTGCAGAGAAGGTTCTTAATATAAATATTTTTAAAATGTTTATATTAAAGTTTTATATATTATCTAATAAAGCTGCAGCAAATCTTTACTTTTGCCGCAGCTTTCATTGTTTCTATTTAAAATATAATATTTTCCCTATTTCTTATGCAGTTTCATTTCTGCGCTGCAGCTTCCGCCGCATTTATCACAATCGCACCCGCATGATGATATTCCCTTTTTCTTTTTCTTTATCATGCTTGTTATAATTGCCAGAGTGATAACTAGCAAAATCAAACTTATTATAATTGTAGCCGCGTTTTGTATTATAAAATTTAACATAAATTATCCTCCGATAATTTTTTTAAACAGGTTTTATTGTTTTATTTTCAATCTATTGTTTTCCGGTCTCAGTATCATAAATACTATAAAAGCCAGCAGTATAAAAGCTGTTATTAATCCGATTATATTTATATTACCGGTTATCATTGAGCCTATATTAAATACTATCAAAGATATTATATAAGCGAATACGCAT